>CAZEJZ010000045.1:0-11720 GCA_964512415.1 uncultured Opitutaceae bacterium | reverse complement strand
CGGACCCGTCGTTCATCCAGCAAGGCTATGTCACCAACGAGGCGTTCGTGGCACGGCGGGCCGGAGCGCGCGTACGCACGCTGCTGATCGCCGACTCCGGCAACGAGTCCCTCCGCGTCATCATCACCCACCGCGCCTTCCTGCGCGAGCACCTCTCCGCCTTGCGGGCCTTCGTCATCCAGTCCCAGCGCGGCTGGGATGACTTCATCCACGGCGACCCCGCTCCCGCACGGGCGTTGATCCGCGCCCGGAACGAGCGGCTCGACGACGAAATCTTCACGCACGCGCTTGAGGCCATGCGGACGCTGCGCTTGGTCGATGGGGACCCGGCACGAGGCGAAGCGCCCGGCTTGATGAGCCGCGTCCGCCTCCAGCGCCAGGTGGACCAGTTGCGCGAACTCAAGCTGCTCCGCCCGGACTTCCGGCTGGAGAGCGCCGTTTCCTTTGCCGTACAGCCCGAGGGAAGCGGCCCGCCGTCGGCCGGCAACGAGAGCCCGGTGCACGTTGGCGGCTGACACGCCGTCGGAGTTCGTTCATGGTCGAGAGGCATGATCATCGACACGCATGTTCACCTCTATCCCGCCGAGGTGGCGCATGATCCGGTTGCCTGGGCCGCCCTCCGCGGCGAAGCGTGGTGGAGGCAGTGCGTCGCTCCGCCGGATCGTCCCTCGCTGCAGGGATGGGCGACGGTCGATGAACTTCTCCGGCACATGGACGAGGCCGGCGTCGACCGGGTGATTCTGCAGGGATGGTACTGGGAGAAGCAGGCGACCGCGGATGAGCAGAACGACTGGTATGATACGTGGACCCGGGCCCATCCGGACCGCCTCGCCGCGTTCGCCACCGTGGCGAAACCGGATGCCGCGGCCCTCGCGGCGACCCGGCGGCGACTCGACGCCGGATTCATCGGCCTCGGTGAGCTGTTCCCGCCGATCCATCAGGGCTCGTTTGAGAGCGAGGGTTGGCACGCGCTCATGGCACTCGCGGCCGAGTACCGCGTGCCGGTCACGCTCCACGTTTCCGATCCGGTCGGCGGTCCTCCCGGTCCGAGTCCGGATCCCACCCCCCTGGACGCATACCGCGCCCTTGCGCGCAGGTTCCCGGACCAGCGCTTCATCCTCGCCCACTGGGGCGGCGGGCTCCCCTTCTACGAATTGAACGCCCGCGTCGCCCGCGACCTCCGGAATGTCTACTACGACACGGCGGCCTCTCCTCTGCTGTACGACCCCGCGATCTACCGCCGTGCATGCGACCTGGTCGGGCCGGAGCGCATTCTCTGGGGCACCGATTACCCCCTGCTGACGCGCCCTCGGCGTTCGCGCACACCGGGATTCTCGCTCGATCTCGAAGAGATCCGCTCGGCGGGACTGGCCGAAGCGGAAACAGCCGCGGTTCTCGGCGGCAACGCCGCACGTCTCTTCGGCTGGGCCTGAGGGCCCTATGCCGGCTCCCCGCGCTCGCGGGATGCCCTCTGGCGAAACGCAGGTTGCCCCGAGCCCAAGGCGTGCTACCGTTGTCGCGATGCACCGCCCCTTCCTCCGCGCCGTCGCGATCCTCACGCTGCTGACCCTCGGCTTGGTTTCGACCGGTTGCCGCCGGTCTCCAGACGCCACCCCGAAGAATCCGGAGCCGGGCGCACCCAAGCTCACCCGCGTCACCGTGCAGCTCGACTGGATCCCCGAGCCGGAGCACGGCGGATTCTACCAAGCCGAGGCGCGGGGATTCTTCCGGGAGGCCGGACTCGACGTGGTCCTTCTTCCCGGCGGACCCAACGCCTTCGCGCTGCAGAAGATCGCCACCGGACAGGCCGACATCGCCCAGCAGGACAGCACCAACGTCCTCCTCGCGATCGCCGAGGGATTGCCCGTGATCCACATCGGCGCCGTCTTCCAGAACGATCCATCCGTGCTGATGCTGCATGCCGACAATCCCGTGGCGCGCTTCGAGGACCTCAATGGCAAGACGATCATGGCCCGTCCGGAATGGGCCTTCCTTCCGTATCTGAAGAAGAAATACGGCATCGAATTCAAGCTGATCCCGCAGAACTTCTCGGTCGCCAACTTCATCGGTAACCGCGACTTCATCCAGCAGGGGTACTACATCGCCGAGCCCTTTCACATCGTGCGCGGGGGCGCTCGGCCCCCGAAGTTCCTCTACGCGTGGGACGCCGGATTCGACGCCTACACCGTCCTCGCCGCCAACCGGCCCTGGGTGGAGAAGAATCCAGAAACCACCCGCGCCTTCCTCGCCGCCTACATCCGCGGCTGGAACGACTACCTGCAGGGCGATCCCACCGCCGCGCACGCGCTGATGAAGCAGGGCAACCCCAACGCCAGCGATGACTTCCTCACCTTCTCCCGGGAACAAATCATCCGTGAGCGTCTCGTGACGGGCCGGACTCCCTCTCAGGGCGACCTGACCGGCCGCGTGACCGAGGAACGTTTTCGCACGCAGATCCGTCAGCTCGAGGAACTGGGAATCCTTCCCGCCGGAAAGCTGAACGTCGGACAGGTCGTCCGGACCGATCTGCTCCCAGCCCCCCGCCCGTAGCCGACCGAGCAGCGTTCCTTCGCCCGGCGGTCGGAGACTGTCGTGACCGGCGTCCGTGACCGTCAGGAACCCGACGCGGTCACCGGGGTGGCCGACCCGCCGCCAAAGGCCCGCAACGTCTCGCCTTCCATCCGACACACCCGCCACTCGGGGAGGACGGTGGCTCCGAGGCCCCGGTAGAAGCGAATGGCGCCCTCGTTCCAGTCGAGCACCGTCCACTCGAAGCGGCCGTAGCCGCGCTCGACCGCGAGTCGTCCGAGGGCGTGGAGCAAGCTGCGGCCGATGCCTCGACCTCGGAACGCGGGCCGCACGTACACGTCCTCCAGGTAAAGCCCGGGCTTCGCGAGGAACGTGGAGAAGTTCCGAAAGAAGATCGCATAGGCCACCAGTGCCCCCTCGGATTCCACCACCCAGCACTCCGCGGCCGGATGGGGTCCGAACAGGTGCTCCCGCAAACCGGCTTCCGTGGCCTGCATCTGCGCACTGAGGTTCTCGAACGCGGCCAGCTCCGCGATCAATTCGATGATCGCACGCTCGTCGCCGGGACGCGCCGCGCGAGGGGAGAAGCCGGAGTGTGGTGAATCAACCGGAGGAATCACCCGTCGATCCAAGCGCAACCGGACACCCGAAGGAAGCGCGGAGTCAGGGGCTCTGATCGATCGCCGCGACCCGCGCCATATCCCGCTGCATCGTGAAACGATAAGCAAAGAAGAGGCTCAAGCCGCTGATCAGGAGCAGCACCGATGAGGCGCTGAACACCAGATTCAGGCCGAGCGCACCCTTGAACCAACCAGCGAGGAAAACCCCCACTCCTCCTGCAGCGGTGGCCAGGGTGTTCATGCAGCCCATCGCCGTCGCGCGCCCGTCGGCCGGGACGATCTCGCATAGCGCCGCCTTCTCGCTTGCCTCACCGAATCCCCGCAGGAATGAGAAGGTTGCAATCGTGGCAACCACCAGCGCGAATCCCGGCCGCGTGAGGAAGAGTAGCAGCACGGGCGACACCACGAGGTAGCTGCCGGCGAGCAGGAACATGCGGCGGCGGCCGTCATGCCGAGCGAAGCGATCCGAGACCCAGCCGCCCACCGCGATGCCGGCGACCATTGCCCCCTGCAGCATGAGCGCCCCCATCAGTCCCGCCGCCCCCAGACTCATCTGGAACGACTCGCGGAAATACAGCGGCAGCCAGTTCAAGAAGATCCACGTCGTCACGCCCGTGAGCATCTCCGCGAGCAGCAGGAGACGGAATGATGGAATCGACAACACCCGGCGCACGGCGGCGACGGCGGACGTCGTCGCCTGCGCCGTGCGTCCCGCCGCGCGAAGCGGCGCGTCCACCAGCCAACGCCGCCCGGCCAGCGACCACAGCAGGCCGATGCCGCCGAGAATCCAGAACCCGGCGCGCCACCCATACCGCTCCGCCAGATAGCCCGCAAACGCGCCGCCGAAAATGACCCCCGCATTCAGGCCAATCGAATGCGCACTCATGGCCCGCGCCCGGGTCGCGGTGGGATGGTGTTCCCCGAGCAGCGCAACCGCCGCCGGCAGATAGGGGCTTTCGAGGATCCCGAGCAGGACGCGCAGGACGCACAGCATGGCCAAACCGGTGCTCAGACCGATCAGCCCAGTCACCACGCTCCATAGGGTGAGCGCCCCCAGGATCACCGCCGAGCGCGGCAACCGATCCGCCACGACGCCCGCAATTGGGGAGGCAAGCGCGTAGCTCCACAGGAAGAGCGAACCCACCAGCCCGAGCGTGACGTCCGACAGCCCCAGTTCCTCACGCAACGCCGGGAACACGGCGGAAATGGCCACGCGATCGGCATAGTTGATCGCCGCCGCGACCATCAGAAACCCGGTGACGCGCCACCGGGGGGAACGCAGTCCGGTTCCCTCGTCCTGCGCCTGCTCCGGCACGACCCGCGCGCTCATTCGGCCGCCCGTTCGTCTCGCCAGAACTCCACGAACTCCCGCCGGAGCCGGTCCAGCATCTCCGGGGGAACGGAATGATAGGGCGGCCGCGTCGATCCGTCATCGAGCAGGAATCCCGCCGCCGCTCCCTTCGCCTTGCCGAGGACGCCATAGCGATACCCCAGCGCCCTCGCCTCGGCCAGGTTCACCGTCTCCCAACGCTGGAGCTTGAGATGAAGCGCCCGGGCGAGCGGCAAATTGCCCGAGACGCAGGCGTCGTAGAACGTGCGGGTCCACCGGGGCAGCGAGTTGATCCAATAGCTGTAGCAACCCACCGCGCCCAGCGGCCCGGCGCTGAACAGATTGCGCTCACCGCCGAAGTGGGCGAGGCCGGGCGCGTGCAGAAAAACATCCGTCAGGTCCGGGAGATCATATGCATTCAGTTTCGTGCCGATCAGGTTCTCCGGGAACGTCGCCGCCAGCTTGGCCAAGTCGCGGCCCTTGAGCAGCGGCTGGCAGCTGGGATGCGCGTAGTAGACCCAACGCGCCGCGGGCACCGCCCGCGCCAGAGCCTCGAAGAAGCGCAGCACGTCCGCCGCCACGAGCGGCATGAAGAAGGGAAGCGCCACATGCACCGTCGTGATCCCGGCGTCGACACTGGCCTTCATCCGGTCGATCACTCCGGCCGTGTTGATCCAGGTCACGCCCATCTGCGCATCCATCCCGAGACCCGCCATGATCCCGCCGAACTCACGCGCGAGCCGCGCAAACTCCGGCAGTTCGAGCGCGTAGAACTCCCCGTCGCTGTCCGTCGTGTAGATGCCGTCCGCCCCCGCCGCCTTCAGCCTCCGGCAGTTCTCCGCCAGCCAACCGAAGTCGATGTCCCCGCCCTCGCGGAACGGCGTCGGCACGGCAGCCCAAAGACCCCGCAGGGTGTGAACGTCCAGCGTGCGCATGCGCATCACCTAGGGCGCAAACGGTGCGCGCAGTTCCAGACCCTGCGCCGCGAGATCGGCCTGCACCTTCCGCAGACCGGCACTCAGGCAGCGATAGTCGCTGATCACGTTGAGAAACCGGAAGCCCATCCGACGGTACGAGTCCACCTGCTCCACCGCACACGGGATGCCCGCCGTCTTGCCGTGGCGTTCACAGGCGGCGACGACTTCACGCAGGATCGCCTGCACATCCGGGTCCTCGGTCCGCCCGAACCGACCCATGCCGAGCGTCAGGTCGCTCGGACCGACGAACAGAACGTCCACGCCGGGGGTGGCGGCGATCGCGTCGATCTGCGGCACCACGTCCACCTCCTCGATCTGCACCACCAGAAAGGTGTCCCGATTCGCCTCGGCGATGTACTCCGAAGGCACCATCCGCCCGAAGCCCGCCTCGGGCTGCACGCCGTCGTAGCCGCGCCGCCCGACGGGGGGAAACTTCATCATTCCCACCACCTCGCGCACCTCGGCGACGTCCCGGACGCGCGGCAACATGATGCCCCGGGCGCCGGCCTCCAGCAGCCACAGCACGTCGGTGTAGTTCGCCGGCTTGACGCGCATGATGGCGTCCACGCCGCGCAGGCGGCAGGCTTGAATCAACGCCGCAACCTGGGACGGATCGATCCGCTTGTGCTCCAAGCAGAGCCAGATGCCGTCGAAGCCGAACGTGCAGAGCATTTCGACGATCTCGGGATGGAGATAGGAACTCTTGGCGCAGATCACCGGCTCTCCGGCGGTCAGCTTCTGACGGACACGGGAAGGAAACATGGGGCTGCCCAAGACGAGCATCGCCAGCGGTCGAACGCAACCCAGCAGACCATCGCCGGAACGCGGGTCTTCGGCCGCTTGACGCCCCGCCCGGCATCCGGCGACACTCAAAGCCGATGTCCCTCGGTTCCCCCTCCCCCGCCTTCCTCCGCGCGGGTTCCGCGCAGGTCCGCCTGCACGGCAGCCGCGTCTCGTCCGGTGTCGCCGCCGCCGCCACCGCCGCCGCCCTCATCCGCGGCGCGATCGCCGCCCGCGGCAGCGCGCGGATCATGATCGCCACCGGCAACTCGCAACTCGCGATGATCGAGGCGCTGATCGCAGATGACTCAGTGGCATGGGATCGCGTGGAGGCGTTTCACATGGACGAGTACGTCGGTCTGCCCGCGACCCATTCGGCCAGCTTCCGACGGTGGCTGAACACCCGGGTCGCCCAGCGCCGTCCCTTGCGCGCCATGCACCTCATCGAAGGCGACGCACCCTCGGCGGCGGACGAGATCGCGCGCTACACCGCGCTTCTCTCCGCGGGTCCGCTGGACCTCGCCTTCGTCGGCTTCGGTGAGAACGGCCACATCGCCTTCAACGATCCCCCGGTTGCGGATTTCCACGATCGGGCGATGCTCAAGGTGGTGACGCTCGACGACGCCTGCCGCCGCCAACAGGTCGGCGAGGGTCACTTTCCCGATCTGGACGCAGTGCCACGCGAGGCGATCACCGTGACGTGCTCCGGATTGTTCCGCGCCGCGGCTTGGGTCTGTTGCGTCCCCGAGGCGCGTAAAGCCCGGGCCGTGCGCGAGGCCCTCGAAGGGCCGATTGGCACCGCCTGCCCGGCCTCGCTGGTGCGGAGGCATCCGAACGCCACGGTCTTCCTCGACCCGGAGTCGGCGGCACTTCTCGCCCACCGCCCTCCGCTCGAGTCCTGACCGGCCGCCGCCCGCGGCGACCTACAAGCCCTCGCGCAGCGCCGCGAGCTGCGTCCGCAGGCGCTTGATGAAGACTTTCATCTGCTCGGAGATCTGTTCGATGTCCGGTCGGCGGCCGATCTCCTGCTGGATGATCGCCCACGCGGGATGGTCGGCAAACTCGCCGTCGCGCTCCGTCAGGCGTGAGCCGCTGAAGCCCACGCCGTACGCCTTGGCGAGAAAGTTCCCCAGGGACACGAGCGCCACTTCGAGTCGGTGCGCCTCCGCCTGCTCCGGACGCCCGTGGTGGGCGATCGCCTGAACGATGATTTCGCCCATCCCGTTCTGGCGCGCAAAATTCACCCCGGCCTCGGCGTGGTCCACCCCGAAGCGTGCGACCTCGAGGCTTTCGAGCGGCTCCAACTCGTTCCACGCGTCAAGCAACACGCCCCGGTAGGCCTCCGGCTGCAGGGTCGACAGCACGATCTTGCCCGCGTCGTGCAGGAGCCCCGCGACATAGACCGCCGAAGCGCGCTCGCCCCGGATCAACCCTTCCAGACGCTCGCTGATCGCGGCCGTCCCGAGGGCATGAATCCATAGGTGCTTCCAGTCGAGGGAATCGCCCGCACTGCTGGGCAGGCTAAGGATGGATACCGCGTCGGCCGCCTGCCGCACGCGATTCACGCCCAGCATCTGCACCGCCACGTCGAGACTGTCGATCCGCTGTTCGGAGCTGACCTCGGCCGAATTCGCCATGCGGAGGATCCGGACCGAGAGGCCCTGATCCTTCGAAATGGAATCAACGACCTCGCTGACGTCGACGTCCGGACGCGACACGATGCGGGCAAAACCCTGCGCGAGGGACTTGAGCGCCGGTAACTCCTTGAGGGCCTTGAGGTCGTTCAGGGTCTGCGCCCGTACGTCCTCCGGAGACCGTGCATTGGCCGCCTCCTCCAGCGACTTGACCTTGAGCATCTGCCGGATCGCCACTTCAGGCTTCACCGCATGCTCATCCGTCTCCGGTCGCTGCGAAGGCTTCGGTTTGGCTTCCGGCTTGGCCTTCTCTTTTGCGGCGTCGGGCGCGACGGCCGCCCCTTGCGCCTGAGGAGCGACGGCTGCCTCGGGCGCGCCGGCGCCCGCTGAATCAGACGAACCTCCCTGCTTGGCCTTCGAAAAGCCTAGCCAACCAAGCAGTCGCTGGAACACGGAGAGCGCCATAGGGGAACGGGAGTCAGACGTAAAACGACACAGACGGGCCGCGCTTGAGGACACGATCCGGTTTTGATTTAACGATATAACTCCTTTCTTCTTTGCGAAAGCCGGTCGATCGCGCACGGTTTGCGCGACCCCTCACCGTCCCGCGCCGCGGGATAACCCCGTCGACCCCCAGCGATCCATGCCACTGCATTCCCTACCCGCATCCCCGGCGGCGCGACTGCTCGCCGCCGCGTTCCTCGCAACCACGCTCTCGCTCCACGCCCAAGTCGTCCGCCCCCCTTCGACCGTCGCCGAGCCGGCGAAGCCCGAGGTCGTCGAACTCTCGCCGTTCATCCTGTCCGAAGACCAGAACGGAGGGTGGTCCGCGAACAACACCCTCTCCGCAACGCGCACCAAACAGGCGCTGAAGGACGTGCCGGTAAACATTGATGCGATCACCGCTGACTTCATCGAGGACCTCGGCCTCTACACGGCCGACGAGACGGCGCTGTTCATCGCCAACGTCTACGCGGCGCCGACGATGGAGAACGACAACCAGCAGGGAAACTTCGCGTTCCGCGGCCTGAGTCAGACCAACAACGTCAGCCGAAACTACTTTCGCTGGTACATCCCATCCGACACCTACAACGTCGAGCGCATCGACTTCGGGAAGGGTTCGAACTCGCTGATCTTCGGCGAGGTCGAGCCGGGCGGACAGGGTGCCGTCTTCACGAAGCGGGCGCAGTTCCGCAACTTCGGCAGCGTCACCGCAGTCGCCAACAGCCTCGGCGCTTACCGCCTGCTGTTCGACTACAACCGAAAGGTCACCGACAAGGTCGCCTACCGCTTCAACGCCATCACCCGCGAGGAGCGTACGTACCAAGACGCGTCCCGCTACGGTCTGCGTGGCGCGACCCTCGCGGTCACGTGGCAGCCCTTCCCGAACACCACCGTCCGCGTCGAGAACGAGCGCGGCGACTTCGAGAACGCGCGCGGCTTCGGCAGCGTCTTCATCCGCGAGCAGTCGGCCCGCTCGCGGGGCTTCAACACCGCCGGCACGTACTACACCTCCGATGGAGTCTGGATCCAGCAGGCCACGTTGCCGGCCGCCGATCGTGCCTCCACGAACGCCCCCGCCGGAGGCCAGCCTTCGCTCCTTGAGGGCGAGTTTTTCGACGTGCAGATGCGCAACGCCGCCGGCGCGATCGTCGGCACCAAGCGCATCAACGGGTTCTCCAAGGAGTACAATCTCCGCGGCTCTTTCGACCGGCAGGCGCGGCCCTTCGACACCTACTCCATCACCATCGAACAGCGCGTCGGCCCAGTCAGTCTCGAACTCGCCTTCAATCATCAGAACCAGATGGCGCTGCGGACCGACAATTTCTTCAGCCAGACGATCAGCGTCGACGTGAACGGACGGCCCTACATCGACTCCACCCTCGACCTGAAGCGTTTCGGGACGGAGACCGACGCCTTCCGCGGCGCCGCCGCCTATCGCTGGAAGCCGTTCCGATGGATGGAGCAACTCTTCGTCGCCGGAGCCGAATACCGCGAGGACGCGGTCGACAATCTCCGGTGGCAGTACTTCAACATCCAGCCCTTCCAACGGGGCCTCGCCACGTCGGTCAACACCACCAACGACCGCGGTCGCCTGCGCATCTACCTCGACGATCCGCAGTTCTACTCGCGCTCGCTCTTCGACCGCATGAAACCGGAGCGTTTGCCCGTCACCGACACGGTGAACATGGTCGCGCTGCGCTATTTCCCCGCCGGCACCTCCGCCGCCAGCGGCACGGAGTGGCGCCAATCCTACTCGACGTCGCTGTCCGCCTCCGGCCGCTATTTCGGCGGACGGCTCCAGACGCTGCTGGGCGCGCGCCGCGACTGGAACCGCGCCTACGAGTACGTCGGCACACGCACCGAGGGCCCCTTCAAGGAGGAAATCGCCCCGCCGAAGCGCAAGGACGCCCTGCCCGGCGAGTACGTCGAGAACCTCTTCATGCGCCAGGCCAACACCAGCTACACGGCCGGTCTGACGTATTCGCTCACGCGCGACATCAACCTGTACGCGATCTACTCGGAGTCCTTCCGCTTCCAGGATGCCCGCACGTTCGACCGCGAACGCTTCGGCCCCATCACCGGCGTGACCCAGGAAATCGGCCTGAAGGGCAGCCTGCTGGACGACCGCGCCTCGGTGACCCTCGGCGTCTTCAGCATCGACCGCCAAAACGTCGTGCTCAGCTGGAACGGGGTGATCGACTTCACCGCTTCGGAGACGGAGGACCTGATGAATCCGAACGACGTCCTCCCGGGCAGCCCGGGCTACAAGTACGTCGAGCCCGGGACGGCGAGCGCCTCGCGCAATTACAAGTCCACCGAGCAGTCGACCGGCGCCGACCTCACGCTGATGCTGCGCCCGGCGCGCGGGCTGCAGGTGCGGTTGGGTTTCGGCCACACCAAGGTCCTCGGCGAGCCGGACTTGAGATCCTTCCGTGCCTACTACGATGCGGCCGTGAAGCGCGGCAATGAAAGCCCCGCCATGCTCGCGGATGCCAAGTTCCTGCTCGATTCCCTCGACAACTCCAACAAGCCGACCGGCGCGCGCGCCTCCCCGTGGTCCGCCAGCTGGGTCGTGGACTACGGCTTCGCCCGCGACGCGCACGCGGCCCTCCGGGGGGTCCGCCTCGGCGTGAACGGGGTATGGCGCGACAACTACCTCTTCGGCATCGCCAACGGGCAGGAACTGAGCGGCGGCACCTCCCACCTGGTCAACGCCTACGTCTTCCGCGATCAGCGACTGTGGGATCAACAGATCCGCCTCCGCGTCGGCGTCCGCAACCTCGTCGATCTCGAGAACAGCGGAATTCGCAAGACCAGCTTCACCACGCTCGTCGACGGTCGGAGCGTCTACCGCTACAGCTACGTCATGCCCCTGACGTGGGAATTCACCGGGACCGTCCGCTTCTAACTCCATCCCTCATGCCGCACGTTCGCCGCCCTGTCGTCGCCCAGGGTCTCCGGATCATTGTCCTTCTCGCCGCGATCGCCTGCTCGGCGGGCGCGGCCGCGAACCAGCGGCCCAATGTGCTGTTCGTCGCCGTCGACGACCTGCGTCCCGAACTCGGCTGCTACGGCAACCCGATCGTCCGCAGCCCCAACATCGACCGCCTGGCGAAACGGGGCGTAACGTTCACGCGCGCCTACTGCCAGCAGGCGGTCTGCTCACCGTCGCGCTCCAGCGTGATGACCGGTGCCCGGCCGGACACCACGCGGGTGTGGGACCTGGTCACGCATTTCCGGGCCGCGATGCCCGACGTGGTCACGCTTGGCCAACTTTTCCGGCAAAGCGGGTATTTCGTGCAGGGGACCGGGAAGATGTATCACGGCGGCTACGACGATGCCGCCA
>CAZEJZ010000044.1:0-11739 GCA_964512415.1 uncultured Opitutaceae bacterium | reverse complement strand
GTTGACGAGCAGGCGAAGGGAGGCGCGACCCTTGGGCTCGGCGTTCGCCATGACCGCGTAGCGAAGCCCGTTGGCCAGCTTGCCGAAGCGTACGCCCGGCTCGGGTTTGAGATCACTCTGGTCGTGCGGGAACGGGAGCGAGGCCCGGAGCGCCCCCAGCGAGAGCAAGAGCGCGCCAGCCAGCGCCGCGAGGCGGCGGAAAGGAAGGGTCATGTGCGATTCAGCCCGGTCCCACCGAGCAGCGTCAATAGGATTGCACTTGGCGTGGTGTCGGTCGGCCTCGGCATGGCCTGGGAGGTGTCCGGTCGAGGCAATTCCCTGTTGCGCTTTCGAGCCGCGCGGCCTCTGTTGGTCGCTCCATGGCTTACGACTGGCTGAAGGGCGTGGCCGACGACTATGATGTCATTGTCATCGGCAGCGGACTCGGTGGACTCACCGGGGCCAATGTGCTTGCGAAGGCGGGCCATCGTGTGCTGCTGCTTGAGCACCATTACCAGTTCGGCGGTCTCGCCACGTGGTTCACGCGCAAGGGCGGACACATCTTCGACATCTCGCTCCACGGGTTTCCAAGCGGGATGATCAAGTCGTGCCGCAAGTACTGGACCAAGGAAATTGCGGACGCGATCGTCCAGCTGAAGGACGTGCGGTTCGTGAACCCGCAAATGGATGTCTGGACCACGTTCACGCGGGATGACTACACCCGCGTGCTGGTGGAACAGTTCCAGGTGCCGCGCGAGACGGTGGAGCGGTTTTACGATTACCTCCGGTCGATGAACTACTACGACAACAATCCCGAGACGACGCGGGAGTTGTTCGAGCGGTTCTTCCCGGGGCGGGGTGACATCCATCGTCTGCTGATGGAGCCGATCGCCTATGCGAATGGATCGACGCTCGATGATCCGGCCATCACTTACGGCATCGTCTTCTCGAACTTCATGGGCTCGGGGGTGTTCACGTTCCGCGGGGGCTCGGATCTGCTGATCGAGAAGATGGTGGCCGAGTTGCGGCGCAACGGCGTCGAGTGCCGGAAGCGGGTGCTGGTGGAGCGGATCCTCGTTCAGGAGCGTGGGGGGCGGCGCGTGGTGGCGGGCATCGTCGCCAAGGGAGGCCGCGTGATCCGCGCTCGAGCGGTGCTCTCGAATGCGAGCATCAAAAATACGATCCTGCGGCTGGCCGGCGAGGAGCACTTCGCGCCCGAGTACGTGGCTGCGGCCAAAGCCGTGCGGATCAATTCGTCGTCCTGCCAGGTCTACCTCGGCATCCGCAAGGGCGAGAGCATCCCGCACATCGGCGACTTGGTGTTCACCTCGGCGGCGCCGACCTTCAGCAGCGATGAGCTGACGGATTTCCATACGACCAGCCGGACGTTCTCCGTCTATTACCCGGATACGCGACCGGGCTCCGAGCGTTACACGGTCGTGGCCTCACTCAACGGGCGTTATCCGGACTGGGCGGCGCTGAGCGAGGAGGACTACGCGCGGCACAAGCAGCGCTTGATCGAGGAATCACTCGTCGCGCTGGAACGCTTCATTCCCGGGATCCGCGAACGCGTGGACTGGATGGAGGCGGCCACGCCCCGCACGATCGAGCGTTACACCACGCACGTCGGGGGCACGTCGTTTGGCACCAAGTTTGAGGGCCTGAAGGTCTCGATGGATCTCCCGGAACAGCTTCCCGGCCTGTTTCACGCGGGAAGCGTGGGAATCATCATGTCGGGCTGGCTCGGCACGATCAACTACGGCGTCATCACCGCGAACAAGATCGACAAGTTTCTCTTCTCGCTGCGGTCTGCCGGGGATCGCGCGGGCGTCGGCGTGGCCGCAGCTTCAGCGGCGTCGGCTTCATAGCGTCGTTGGCCGTACGGAGCGACGGGTGGTCCGTTCGCGCGGCTGCGGGTCTGAACTCTTTTTCTATGGTGGCATCTCGAATCATCCCTTCTCTCGGGGCACTCGCCGCGCTGGCGTCGCCCGCGCTGGCGCAGACGCGTCCGGCTCCCGCGCCGGAAGCGGCGGTGCAGGTCGCGCCGGTCGTGATCACGGCAACGCTGCTGACCGAGTCACCCGCCACGGTGTCGCGGATCGATCTGGCGGGGGATCCGGTCGCGGAGCGCAGTCTTGCGGTGCTGAGCGAGCGCGCGGCGAACTTTCACGTCGCGACAAATGAGGCCCACTCGTTCAACGACACGTTCGCGCTGCGGGGGCTCACGAACACCCCGATCTTCGGCGAGCCGGCGGTGAGCTTCTACCTGGATGATCTTCCGCTCGGCGCGGGCTTCACGGTTCCGCGGAATCTCGCGGGCTTCGCCTCCGCGGAAGTGCATCGCGGACCGAGTCAGAACACCGTCTACGGCCGTGCGGGTTCAGCCGGCGTGGTCACCCTCCACACGCCGCGTCCGAGACCGACGGCGCAGGCGACGGTCGCGGCGTCGGTGGGTGGCTTCAATGCGAGGGGCGCTTCCGTGTCGCTGCAGACCGCGTCCGCCGCGCCGGGCGGCGCCGACGCCTACGTGGCGGCCGGTGGGCAGGCGCGGGATGGCTACCTGTGGAACGAGACGCGTCGGGAGGACGTGGATCATCGCGACAGTCGCAGCGCGTTGGCCCGCGTCCGGTTCCGGCCGAGCGCGGCCTCGGAGTGGATCCTGCTTTCCACGCTGCTGCGGGCCCGGGACGGCGCGCAACCACTGGTTCCGCTGGGGGGAGGCTTCGACTCCGTGAAGCGCCGGAACGACGGTTACCTTTCCGCCGATGCGCTGAATGCCGCGCTCACGGGGCGGTTTGAGACCGCGGTGGGTCGCTTGACGACCACCACGAGCGCGACGGATTGGAAGCTGGGACCCTACGCGAGCGTGCTCGCGTTCGGACCGGCGGAATTGTTCAACGGCTCCAGCTTGCGGCAGCGCCTCTGGTCGGAGGAGATCAGGCTCGAGTCCGACGCGAACGCCCGCGCGCGCTGGCATGTCGGGGTGTTCGCCTCGGACGGCGACACGGAAGGGGCCTTCACCCGCGCGTTCGGCAACTTCGTGCTCGAGAGTTCCGCCTACACCATCGATGCCCGCCACGTGGCGGTCTTCGGCGAACGCACGGTGCGGGTTGGTGACGCTCTGACCGTGACGGTCGGGGCGCGCGCCGAGGAATCGCGGCGTGGCATCTCCCGGGTCGAGTCCGCTCCGGGCAAGCAGCGCTACGCGCGCGATAAGGCGTCGCAGGTGTTTCTCCCCAAACTGGCCGGCCGGTACGACCTCGATGCCCAGACCGCGCTCTTCGCGAGCGTCGGCGCGGGGTTCAAGCCGGGCGGTTATTCGGCCTTCACGGGAAATCAGGCTCTGGCGGAGTTTGGACCGGAGCGCACGCGCGTGCTCGAGGCCGGCCTCACCCGCGCGTCGGTCGACCGGCGAACGTCGCTGACCGTGCGCCTCTTCGGGTACGGCATCACGGGTTACCAGATTGAGCGCTCGTTCGCGACCAAGGCGGCGGCGGACGACTACCTCGTCGTGAATGCGCCCAAGGCCCGCTCGATCGGCGCCGAGCTTGAGTGGGCCTGGCGGCCGCAGGAGAACGTCGCCGTCCTGTTCGATCTTGGGGTGACGAACGTGACCTTACGTGAGTTTCGCGATCCCTACACGGGTCGAAATTTCTCGGGACGTCGCGCCCCGTATGTGCCGGACACCGATGGCAATCTGCGGGTCGAGTGGGGTGGCGCTCTGGGCTGGAAGGCCGGAGCTTCGCTGTCGCGGACGGGTCGAATTTTCTACACCGAAGGAGAGGAGGCATCGTTCGCGCAGGCTGCCGTCACGCTGCTCGGGGCGGAGGCGGGCTACGCGTGGAAGCGTTGGAGCGTGCGCCTGTCCGGGCGCAACCTCACGGACGAACGCTACTACAGCGCGATGTCGCCGGGCGCGGGTCACGGCACGCCCGGCGCTCCGCGGACGTGGAGCCTCGAGGTGACCGCCTCGTACTGAGGTAGGGAGGCCGGACGGCCGGGTGAGACCGGACGGCCGGTCGTGAGATCGCGGCGCTGCGGGCTTGCCGCGCCGTTGTCGGGCGCGTCACGCTCTCTCTCCTCCATGGCTCTTCGCGTCCTCTCCGCTGAACTCCTCCGGCACGATCTGCGTGCTCGCCTGCCGTTTCGCTACGGCATCGTCACGATGGTGGCGGTGCCGCACGTGTTCCTGCGGTTGGAGGTGGAGACGCCGGCGGGTCGATTCCGGGGAATGGCGGCCGACCACCTGCCGCCGAAGTGGTTCACGAAGGATCCGGCGCGGCCGATCGAGGGCGAGATCGAGGACCTGCTCGCAGTCGTGACGCACGCCGCGCGGGCTTCGCGCGACATCCGGGCGGCGAGCGCCTTTGACTTCTGGCTGGAGCTGAAGGCGCGGCAGGCGGCGTGGGGCGCCGAAGCGGGGCATCCCCCACTGCTCGCGCAGTTCGGCACGTCCCTGGTGGAGCGCGCCCTCTTGGAGGCCCTCGCGCGGTCCCACGGCAGCACGCTGGGCAAGCTCCTCCGCGGAGACGCGCTCGGCGTTCGCCTGCGTGACGTGCACCCGGAGTTGGGCGCACTCGCTCCGGAGCGGTTCCTGCCCGCCGATCCCCCGCGCTCGATTTGGTGCCGCCACACCGTGGGCATGCTGGATCCCTTGGCGGACGCCGACGTCACGCCCGAGGCGAAGCTGGACGACGGGCTGCCGCAGAGTCTCGAGGCGAACATCGCCGCGTACGGCTTGCGGCACTTCAAACTCAAGATCGACGGCGGTCAGCCCGACGCGGCGCTCGAGCGCCTGCGCGGGATCGTCAGGCTCCTCGAGACGCGCGCGCCGCAGGATCACGCCTTCTCCATCGATGGGAACGAGAGCTTCGCGTCGACGGCGGCGTTTCGGGAATTCTGGAGCCGCGTGACGGGTGATCCTCTGCTGCGGCGGTCGCTTGACCGGCTTCTCTTCGTTGAACAGCCCCTCGCGCGGAAGGTGGCGCTCGATCCCGACACCGCTGACTTGCGCGGCTGGTCGGATCGCCCGGTCATCGTCATCGACGAGTCCGACGCCGAGCCGGAGGATCTCCGCCGGGCGCTTGAGTTGGGTTACGCCGGGACCAGTCACAAGAACTGCAAGGGTGTGTTCAAGGGCGTGGCGCATGCGGGACTGATCGCGCAGCGTCGCGCGGCCACCGGCCGGACGCTCGTGCATTCCGGCGAGGACCTCTCCAACATCGGTCCCGTCGCGCTTCCGCAGGACCTCGCAGTCCAGGCGATCCTTGGCATCACCAGCGTGGAGCGGAACGGCCATCATTACTTCGCCGGCCTTTCCCCGTGGCCTGAGGCGGTGCAGCAGGCGATGCTGGGTGCGCATCCCGACCTCTTCCATCGGGCCCGAGCGGGCTGGCCAACGCTCACCATCGATCGTGGGCAGATCAGCGTCGTCAGTGCCCTCGCGGCGCCGCTCGGCGTGGGCGTCGCCTTGCCGCTCGACGGCGTCGGATCCGGCTGGCGAACGATCGCCTAGGGCGCGGCGGGCACGGGCGGAGCGGGGCGCAGGAAACGCAGCGTCAGCATCATGCCGGCGGGAGCCAGCGCGGAGACGGCCAACCCCGCGGAGAGCGATGACCGATCGGCGATCCAACCGACCAACCAAGGCATGAACATGCCCCCGGCGTTCCCGAGGGCCGCAAGGGCGCCGAACATCGTGGCCCCACCTTCCGGATGACGGTCGGCGCTCACCGCCAGCATGGTCGGCCACAGGCAACTGCCGGTGAACCCGACCGCGATGCAGCAGGTCAGCGCCAGAGCCGGATGCGGGAGGAACGAGGCGCCGAGAAACAGGATCACCGACGACGCGCACCCCCAGAGCATGACCGCGTAGGGGTCCCAGCGTGAGCCGATCGCGCCGATGAGCATGCGGGCCAGTGCCATCGCGATGGAGAAGAGCAGCAGGGCGGTGCCGCCGATCCAGGCCGGGTAGCCGAGGGAAACTTCGGCATAGGCGGGAAGCCACTGAGCCATGCCCAACTCGGTCGCGCCGCCGAGGAAGATCGCGACCAGAGCGACTTGGAACCAGCGACTGCGCGCGAGCGTACGCAGCGGCACCCGGGGCGCACCCGCATCCGACACCAGCGCGGGAAAGCGGAGCGGGAGCAAGGCGGCGAGGAGCAGGAGAGGGAACGGGCTGAGGATCAGGCACGAGGCGCGCCATCCGAGGCCCTTGTGCAACGCGAGCGTCCCGAGCAGGATGGTGATCACCGCGCCCACGCAGTAGAAGGAGTGCAGCCAATTCATCGCCCCTCCGCGATCGTGCGGGTGCAGCGCGGCGACCACGGGGCTCAGGACCATGTCCAGCATCCCGGCGCCGAGACCCAGAATCACGATCGCCACCATGAGCCATTCGTACGAAGGAGCGAGACCCGCGGCGAGGAGGCCGACTGCGGTGCCGAGATTGCCGAGAAGCGCGAACGGCTTGGTGCCGAAGCGATCGGCGAACGGACCGGTCAGGACGATGCCGACCACGAGACCGCCGAAGCCGACCGCTCCGAGTCGACCGAGTTGCTCCTTGGTGAGGCCCGCTTCGCCGCCGAAGGTTGCGCTCAGCGTGGTCAGGTACACCGGGAGGAGATTGATCCCGATCGCCAGCGTCATCATCGCGGCGTAACAAAGGCCGGTCAGAAGCCGATCGTGCGAGGAAAGCCGGGAGACGGACACGGTCTGAGGAAAGCTGCGGCGGTCGACAAGGCAACCCCCGGGCTCGATTGCTGCCGACTTGATGTCCGGCAGCGCCCTGTTAGAAGATTGCCATGGGAAACACGTCGGGGGCGCGTGCGAGAGGGATGGTGGCAGTCGCGTTGCTGGCCTGGGGTGCCGGGTGTGCGCCGGAGGGAGCGACGGCGGTCCATCCGGAGACCAGCGAGGCGGCTGCTTCGTTTCCTTTGGCGGCCGTGGAAACGGTGCGGGGAACGCTTCGCTTCTTCGATCTTGAGGGCGGATTCTGGGGAATCGTCAGCGATGCCGGGGAGCGCCTGCGCGTGGTGGGTCCCGTGGCGCCGGCGTGGCGGGATGGCGCGCGCGTCGTTGCGCGGGTCCGGCGCCTCCCTCCGGGGCCCAGCCTGCACCAGTGGGGCGAGCCGATCGAGGTGGAGGAACTGCGGATCGAGGGCGACGCCGTCGAGCGGCGGCGGGAGTAGCCCGGCTTCGGCCGATCAGCGCGCCGGCGGATCGCCGAGCATCAGTTGCTGCGCGGAAGGCAGCTTCGCCTTGCGGGCGGCCTCTTCCTCGGGAGACGCATTCAAGTGTCGCGGCGGGCGGGCGACGCGCGTGGCGACAGCGGCTTCGCGGTCGCTGACGATGCGGTCGCACATCGCCTGGATGTGGAGCTTCAGCCACTGCGCGGTGCTGCTGCCGACGGTGTAGTCGGCGGGACCGTAGTGGTCGATGCGGCCGGCCTGCCGCAGCCGATCGTTCTGGGCGAATTCGTCGGACCGGGCCGGGTTGTACACGGCGAAGGCCTTGCCGCCGCCCTTCTTGACGACTGAGAAGCTCGGGATGTCGCTCGGGCCGTCGGCGATGTAGATCATGTTCTGGAACGGGATCCGCCGGTCCTCCGGCGCGATGTTTCCGTTCACATCGATGGCGGGATTCTTGTTGGTGCCCTTGTTGATCTCGAAGAGGGCGCGCGTCTTGGTCGTGTTGTCGATGACCATGCCGATCTGAGCGATCACGGCCTCGGCCTCGATCAGCAACTCCTTCTGGCGGAGGAAGCCGGGCTGCAGCGGATTCTCGATGAACTCGCAGCCCCAGATGCCATCGACGTGGGGGGCGACCCGGCTGCCGCGGATCATCTCCGCGAGCCCCGTGCTCACGATGTAGTGTTCGACCTGGATCTCGTGCTTCACATACGCCTCGCGCTCGGTGGCGAAGCCCCGCGTGGCATCGAAGAACTCCGGCAGGCCCGGATAGAGGGCGATCTCGGCCCCGGCGGCCCGGAGCAACTTGTTGTTAAGCTTGGGCATCTTGCCTGCGAGCACGTAGGTCAGCAGGTGATTCAGGTAGGCGATCTCGCTCGAGAGATGATAGCCCCGACGGCGGTAGTGTTCGACGAGGCTGTTGGTCTCGGTCCAGAACGTCGGCTCGTCCACGCCGTAGCGCCGGAAGAGGGGCGACTGCATGTATTCCGGGATTAACGTCTTGTCGAAATCCCAGATGCACGCGATGATGTTCTGAGTGAAAAGCGTGGTGGCCATCGTTGATCAGCACCGCTAGGGCCTGCGCGGCCGGCGGCGAGGTCGGTCTGCGATCAAAGACCGCGGACCCCGCCACACGCAATTCGCAAATCGCCGGGACGCTCCGGCTTTCGCATGGATTCCCTTCCTCCCATCCTTCCTTTCCAGCGGCGCCTCGATGAGCTCGATGCGCAGATGGCCGCGCCCGCGTTTTACGCCAATGCACGGCGCGCGACCGAGGTGAGCCGGGAGCACCAGAAGCTGGGCCAGCTGATCGCGGAGCATCGGGCGTACGAAAAGACCGCGCGGGAGATCGCGGAGGCGGAGGCGATGGTGGCGGATCCGGCTGCGGATGCCGATTTGCGTGACCTCGCGGCGGCGGAGCTGCCGGAGTTGCGCCGCCGGCTGGCGGAGCTGCACGCCTCGATTCTCCGGGCGATGATCCCGCCCGAGCCCACGGATTCCCGCAACACGGTGATGGAAATCCGGGCCGGAACCGGCGGCGAGGAAGCGGCGCTCTTCGCCGCGGAGCTCGCGCGGGCCTACTTCAAATTTGCGGACCGGTGCGGCTGGAAGGTCGAGCCGATGAGCTCCAGCCTCTCCGAGCGCGGCGGGTTCCGCGAGGTCAGCGTGCTCATCACCGGCTCCGACGTCTACCGGCAGCTCAAGTTCGAGAGCGGCGTGCACCGCGTGCAACGCGTGCCCGCGACTGAGGCCAGCGGGCGGATCCATACGTCGACGGTGACGGTGGCGGTGCTGCCGGAAGCGGAGGAGGTGGACCTGCACATCGATCCTCAGGATCTCGAAATCACGGTGCAGCGCGCCAGCGGCCCCGGAGGGCAGGGCGTGAACACGACCGATTCGGCGGTGCGCGTGATCCACAAGCCCACCGGCATGATCGTGTTCTGCGCGGATGGCCGCTCCCAGCAGAAGAACAAAGCCAGCGCGCTGGCGGTCTTGCGGTCGCGTCTCCTCAAGCTCAAGGAGGACGAGGAGCGGGCCAAGTACGCCGCCCAGCGCCGGAGCCAGATCGGCACGGGCGACCGGAGCGAACGCATCCGCACCTACAACTTCCCCCAGAACCGGGTGACCGATCACCGCATCGGCCTGACTCAGCACAACCTGCCGCAGGTGATGGAAGGCGATTTCGCCAGCATCATCGCCGCGCTGCAGGGCGTCGACTTCGAGGAGAAACTCGCGGCCCTGACCGGTCAGGAGTTCGTGCTCCGACGAGCCGGGACGGACCGCGACGACGACTGATGACCGACGCTCTCCCATGCTGACAGTGCTCGAAGTGATCAAGCGCACGGCGGACTTCCTCGACGGCAGGGGCGTGGAGAGCCCGCGGCTGAACGCCGAGCACCTGGTGGGGCACGCGCTTGGGCTCAAGCGCATGCAACTCTACCTGCAGTTCGAGAAGCCGCTGGCGGAGGCGGACCTCGAGCGCATCCGACCGCTCGTGCGCCGTCGCGGCCAGCGCGAGCCGTTGCAGCACATCGTGGGCGAGGTCGAGTTTTCCGGGCTCCGCTTGCGCAGCGACCGCCGGGCCCTCGTGCCCCGACCCGAAACCGAATACCTCACGGAGATCCTCCTCAATCGACTGCCCGAATCCGCGCCGCTGCGCGTCCTCGATCTCGGGACCGGCACCGGCGCGATCGCGCTCGCGCTCGCGTCCGCCCGCCCGGCATGGCAGGTGAGCGCGTCGGACCTCAGCACCGAGGCGCTCGCGCTGGCGCGGGAGAATGCCGCCGCGCTCGGGTTAGCGGAGCGCGTGGCGTTCTTGGAGGGTTCGTGGTTCGACGCTCTTCCGAGCGAGGCGCGTTTCGACCTCATCGTGAGCAATCCGCCTTACCTTGCCGCCAGCGAGGTCGCGGAGGCCGCACCGGAGGTCCGCGAGCACGACCCGCGCATGGCGCTGGTCAGTCCGGATGACGGCATGGCCGACCTGCGATGCCTGATCACCGCCGCGCCCGCGCGTGTCGGACCGGGTGGAGTGCTGGCACTGGAAACGGGTCCGAGCCACCATGCGGCGCTGACCGAGGCGGCTCACGCCGCCGGGTGGAAAGAGATCGAGTCCCTGCGGGACCTCGCCGGACGGGATCGCTTCCTGCTGCTTCACGCGGCGGCGGTGCCACCGGTGTGAACGCGGTCAGGTGGACGAGTCGACCGCCGCGGCGCTGACGTCGCGCCACCGGCTGAGGACACGCTGGTAGATCGCGTCCGACGACAACCCGTGCGCGGCGCGGAGCACCGACACGGAGCTGCCATGGTCGACGAATTGATCGGGCCAGCCGATGCGCTCGACGGCGACGCCACAGTGTGCGTCCTGCAGCGCCTCGAGGACCGCGCTGCCGAAGCCTCCGGACAGGACGTGGTCCTCCAGAGTCACGATGAGCGGGATGCACGCGCCATGGCTGAGCAGGAGCGTGCGATCCAGCGGCTTCACGAACCGCGCGTTGACCACGCCGACGCTCAATCCCTCCTCGCGGGCGAGACGATCGGCAAGCGCCAGCGCCTCAGCGACCATTGGGCCGAGGGCCCAGAGCATGAGATTCGACCCCTCGCGCAGGACCTCGGCCTGACCCGGCGGAATGAACGCGGGCCGGTCCTTGATCGGCACCCCGCGCCCGGCGCCGCGCGGGTAGCGGATGAAAGCGGGGGACTTGAGTTCGAGACCGGTGTGGAGCAGGTCCACGAGCTCGTCCTCGTCCTTTGGCTGCATGATCGTCGCGTTGGGCACGCAGCGCAGATAGCTCAGGTCGAAGAGGCCGTGGTGGGTGGGTCCGTCATTGGGTGAGAGCCCCGCCCGATCCATGCAGAAGACCACCGGGAGATTCTGCAGGGCGACATCGTGGATGATCTGATCGTAGGCGCGCTGCAGGAACGTGGAGTAGATGGCGACGACCGGACGGATGCCCTGCGTGGCGAGGCCGGCGGCGAAGAGCACGGCATGTTCCTCGGCGATGCCGACATCGAAGAACTGGCGCGGACATTCGGAGGCGAGGTAAGTCAGACCGGTGCCGCTGGGCATCGCGCCGGTGATGCCCACGATCGAAGCGTCGTCCTTCGCGAAGCGGGCCAGCGCCTTGCCAAAGATGTCCTGATAGTTCTGGGGCGTGCCGGGGGCGGGCTTGACGTTCTCGCCCGTGGTCGGATCGAAGGCGCCGAGGCCGTGGAACTTCTCCGGGTGGGCCATCGCGGCCTCGAGTCCGCGACCCTTCTGGGTGAGCACGTGGAGCAGCACCGGGCCATCGACCTCTCGGGCGAAGGCGAGATTCTTGGTCAACTCCTCGAGATTGTGGCCGTCGATCGGGCCCAGGTAGCGCAGACCGAACTTCTCGAAGAGGGAAGACTCGACGAAGAAGTCCTTCGTCTCCCGCTTCCACTTCAGGTAGACGCGGTGCATGTCGTTGCCGCCGGGGAGCGACGTGAAGAACTTCTCCAGATCCTGGTGGATCCGGTTGTAAGTGCGATTGGTCGAGAGGCGATTGAGGTATTTCGCGATGGCGCCGACGTTCTTGGCGATCGACCACTCGTTGTC
>CAZEJZ010000043.1:9258-11943 GCA_964512415.1 uncultured Opitutaceae bacterium | reverse complement strand
TAGAGACTGGTACATCATTTCTATCTTTAGAGGGCAAGACCTAACAACGGGATCATCCGCCTCTGCGAGTTGGTCGATATTCGCCGGCTTGAGGCTGGCGCCCGCGTCGCTTCCTTCGGCATGGAGCCCATCTTCATGATCGTCTGGAGCGGCGAGTGCGAGGTGATCCGGCAGGGCGCCCCCGACGGACTCCTGCGGACCGGCGAACATTACGGCGAGGCGGAATTGCTCAGCGCCCGGCCGCTCAGCATCGACATCCTCACCCGCCAGCCCACCCGCATCCTCGTGGTTCCGCGCAACGAGTTCCTCCGCTTCGTCACGCACAACCACGGAGTCGCGCTCGCCGTCGAGAGGCTCGCCTCGCAGCGGCTCCGGCGTGCCGTTTTCCCGGTCGAGTAGCGCGTCGGCTCGGGTCCGGAGTTGCGTCGGCGGGTAATTCCCGTTCGGTAGGGCCTTCATGCCCGATCCGAAGGCCGTCCACTCCATGTTCACGCGCATCGCGCGGCGCTATGATCTGGCGAACCGATTGCTGAGCGGTGGCGTGGACGTGTGGTGGCGTCGCCGCTTGGTCCGGGCGGTCCTTCGCACCCAGCCGCGCTCCGTTCTCGACCTTGCCACCGGCAGCGGGGACGTCGCCTTCGCGTTGAGCCGCAAGCTCCCCACCTCCACCGCCATCATCGGGATGGACTTCTGCCAGCCGATGCTCGACGAGGCCGAGATCAAGAAGGCGACGGCCTCGGGCGCCTACGCCAACGTGGCTTTCCGCCAGGGCGACGGCCTCGCCCTCCCTCTCGGGGACGCCCAGTTCGATGCGCTCACCGTCGCCTTCGGCCTGCGCAACATGGCGGATCGCCCCCGCGCCCTCGCCGAGATGCGGCGCGTCCTCCGCCCGGGCGGCCATCTTTTCATCCTCGAATTCTCCCAGCCCTACCGCTGGTTCAGGCCGATCTACGGCCTGTACCTTCGCCATCTTCTCCCGCGCGTCGCCGCGTGGGTGACCGGCGATCGCAGTGCCTACGATTACCTCGGGGTTTCCGTGGAGGGATTCCCCCCGAGCGACGCCTTGGCGCGGGAGTTGCGCACCGCCGGATTCCGCGAGGTCTCCGCCCAGCGCCTCACCTTCGGGATCGTCGCCCTGCACCACGCTTCCGAGCCCGCCCGCGCGTAGCGGGACCGGATCGACTCAGGCGAAGGATTTCCCGCAGCCACACGTGCTCTGGGCGTTGGGATTCTTGATCTCGAATCCCTTGCCCTGCAGCCCGTCGTCGAAGTCGATGCTGGAGCCGCTGAGATACGCAAGGCTGGTCGGGTCCATCAGGATCGAGACCCCTTCGCTCTGCAGCGTCTGATCATCCGCCTTCGGCAGATCGAAGGACATGCCGTACTGAAACCCGGAACACCCTCCCGACTCGACGAAGACCCGCAGCAGACGCCCATCGGAGGATCCCAACTCACTCTGCAACACTCGAACCTGGGCAGCCGCCCGCGGCGTCAACGAAATCATCCCTAACCGCTACGCCCTGCGCGGCGGGTGTCAAACCGGACCCCACCTGCAGCAGATTCCGTGCTAGGCCGGATTTCTCCTCTTGCCACTCCCGCGGCGGGCGATTCTTCTGAACGGGAATGTCCCGCGACCGCCGTTGCCTGCTGCCCCTCACCGGGCTGATTCTCCCTGCCGCGAGCTCCGGCAGCTGATATCCCCATGGCTGGACCGGGATTCAGTCAGGACCTCCGCCAGCGGCAAACCCAGTCGCTCGTCCTTGCTCCCCAACTCCGCCACTCGCTGAAGATTCTGCAGGTCGCCGCCCTGGACCTGCGGTCCGTCATCCAGGAGGAATTGCAGGCCAATCCCACGCTGGAGGAGCTGCCAATGGAGGGGCCGAGCCTTGACGGTGAGCCCGCCGAGGCTTCCGCCGACGAGGGGATGGAGCCCGAGGAGCGGGAGCCCGCCGCCCCCGTCGAAAGCGATGACAACACGCGCGAGCCGATGGATTTCTCGAAGGAGTTCGAGATCCTGAGCAAGCTCGACGAGGACTGGCGGACGCACCTCAACCAGGCCGGGGGCCCTTCCTACACCGGGGAGGACGCCGAGCGCCGCCAGCACTTTTTCGATTCACTGGTCTCCGAGACGTCGCTCCAGGAGCACTTGATGCGGCAGGCGAAGATGACGGACCTGTCAGAGCCCGCGATGCTCGCCATGGAGCACTTGGTCGGGAGTCTCGACGATCGTGGCTTCCTCACGCAGTCGGTCTCGGACATCGCACTCCAGGCCCTCCTGCCCCTCGACCAGGTCCAGGCCGCCCTCCGAATCCTGAAGGGCTTCGAGCCCGCCGGCATCGCAGCCGGCGACCTGCCCGAATGCCTACTCCTTCAGCTCCAGGCCAAGGGGCGCGCCGACTCGCTGGCCGCCCGGATCATCCGCGATCACTTCAACCTGCTCACCCGGCGGCGCATCCCCGACATCGCCCGCAAGCTCGGCGTCCACATGGATGACGTGCAGGAGGCCATCGAGGAAATCGGAACCCTCGATCCCGCGCCAGGCCGACGCTTCGCCGAGGACACCAACCGCGTCGTGGCTCCCGACGTGACGGTCGAGGAGGACCGCGGCGAGTGGAAGATCTCGCTCAACAGCGACTACATTCCCCGGCTGCGCATCTCCGGCACGTACAAGGAAATGATCGCGAA
>CAZEJZ010000043.1:0-9248 GCA_964512415.1 uncultured Opitutaceae bacterium | reverse complement strand
CTGTCCCGGTCCGAACGGGACTACATCCGCGAGCGCATGCGCTCGGGCAAGTTCCTGATCAACTCGATCGAGCAGCGGCAGCAGACGATCGAGCGGATCACGCGCGAGATCGTCCGGGTCCAGGAGGAGTTCTTCCGCGAGGGCGTTGCCAAGCTGCGGCCGTTGACGATGACCCAGATCGCCGACGCCGTCGGCGTCCATGAGACCACCGTCAGCCGCGCCATCGCGAACAAGTTCATCCAAACCCCGCACGGCGTCTTTGAGATGAAGTTCTTCTTCACGCCCGGTTACCAGTCGCAGGGCGGCGAGTCGGTCTCGAACACCAGCGTGAAGGAGATGATCGGAGAACTCATCACGCTCGAGGACCGCAGCCAGCCGCTGAGCGATCAGGAGTTGGTCGCAAAGCTGCAGGACAAGGGAATCAAGATCGCCCGACGCACCGTGGCCAAGTACCGCGAGGAACTCGGGCTTCTGCCCAGCAACCTCCGCCGCGACTACACCTGATCCCTCAGGCGGGTACCCCACGCGAGGGCAGTTCGCCCAGCGCCAACCCCGGATGAATCCCGAGTTCCGGGAGCGGACTCGGCTCCACCCGGGGGTCGCACCACGCCGCAAAGGCCATCATGCCCGCGTTATCCCCGGTGTGTTCCGGACGGGCCGCCAGCAAGGGCACGCCATACCGCCGCGCGAGGTCCGCGAAGGCGGCGCGCAAACGTCGGTTGTTGGCCACGCCACCCGACAGCCCCAGACTCCGGAACTCCCCCGCGGCCAGCGCGGCCTCGGTCTTGCGGACCAACGCGCTGATCACCGCTTCCTGGTAGCTGGCACACAGGTCGCTCCGACGCGAAACGATCTCTGCCGGGGTCATGCGCTCGAGGCGGTACCGCAGACTCGTCTTCAAGCCCGAAAAGCTGAACTCCAGCTCACTCCGTCCCCCGAGCCCGCGGGGGAAATCATACGCCCCGGAACTCCCGGCCGCCGCCTCGAGCTCGACCAGCGGTCCGCCGGGGTAACCCAGACCCAGCAGTTTCGCGCCCTTGTCGAGCGCCTCTCCCGCCGCATCATCCCGCGTCCCGGAAATCTCCGCGATCCGGCGGTCCGCTTCGATCCGCAGCAGCAGCGTGTTGCCTCCCGACACGATCAGCCCGAGGTGCGGCGTCAACGCCGACCAGCGGTCCGCAAAGGCCTCCGGGCCGGCCGCGTGCTCGGCGATGAAGGGGGAATAGGCATGTCCCCGGAGGTGGTTGACACCCGCGAGCGGGCAGCGCAGGGCCAGAGCCAGCGCCTTGGCGGACGCGACGCCGATCGCCAGGCAGCCTGCCAAACCCGGCCCGCAGGTCACCGCCACCTGAGTCACGGCCCGAAAATCGTCCGACGCTCGCCCCGCCTCGCGGAGCAGCGGTCCCACCCAACGCAGGTGCTCTCGCGTGGCCAGGTCCGGCACCACACCGCCGTAGCCGGCGTGCAGCGCCACCTGGCTGCGAATCCACTCCCCGCAGAGGCCGCGCGCGGGATCAAACAGCGCCACGGCGGTCTCATCGCAGGAACTCTCCAAGGCCAGGATCATCGGTTTCCTCCCGCACCCTTCGGGGAGGGCTGCTTGCGATCCCACGCCAAAAGACCCTGCATCACCTCGAGGCCGGTCGCCAACTGACGATCCTCAACCGGAGCGAAGCCAAAACGCTCCCGAAACTCCGCCGGATCGGTCACATCGCTGCGGCTGCGCTGCAACCGGAGCCGGGCATCCTCCTCCGGGGTCATGACGATTTGCACCTGCGGATCGATTCCCTTCTGGTGAATCGTGATCCCGCTGGGCGTGTAATACCGGGCGGTCGTCAAGCGCAGGCCCTCCCCGTTCTTCAGCGGGAAAATCGACTGCACCGAACCCTTGCCGAAGGACCGCTCCCCCACCAGCACCGCGCGTCCCGTGTCCTTCAACGCGCCCGCCACGATCTCCGCGGCACTCGCCGTGCCGGCGTTGATCAGGACCACGACCGGCTCATCGAACGGGAGCCGGCGCGAACGCGAACGAAACTCCTCCCGATTCCGCGACGAGCGTCCCTGCGTGTAGACAATCAGCTCGCCCGCCGGGAAGAAGGGCTCCGCGACGTCCACCGCCGCGTCGAGCACGCCGCCCGGATTGTTCCGGAGGTCCAGGATCAGCCCGCGCAAGCCATCCGCCCGCAAGCGCCCCAAAGCGTCACGAAATTCCTCCCCCGTACGCTCGGAGAACTGAACCAACTGCAGGTAACCAATGCCTCCGGGCAGGACGCGCGCCTCGCGAACGCTGTCGATGCGGATGATCTCCCGCTCCAGGCGGAATTCCACGTCGCGCTGCGTCGATGGCCGGAACAGGCGCACCGTGACCTGCGTTCCCGGTCGCCCCCGGAGGCGGCTGATCGCTTCGCTGACGGACGCTTTGGGCAGTTCCTCGCCATCCACCGCGACAATCGTATCCCCGCGCTGGATGCCCGCCCGGTCTCCCGGGGTCCCTGCGATGGGCGCGATAACCACGACCTTTTCTTTCCGGACTTCCACCTGCACGCCGATGCCGCCGAACTCGGCATTCATGTCCTCCTCCAGCTCCCGGTACTCTTTCGCTTCAAGAAAGTCGGAGTGCGGGTCCAGCGACGACACGAGGCCGTGCAACGCGGACTTGGTCAGCTCGTCGTAGGCCGCCTGATCCGCGTCAACGTAGTGGTCGCCGACCAGTTCCATGACCTGCCGCACGTAACCCGACGCACGATCGAGCTCCCGGTTCGGCCAAAGTCCCCAACCGGCGGCACTCTGGATGACCGTGAACGCCGCGACCGACCCGCAGAGGGCCCCGGCAGCAAGGGTGAGCGCACGACGTGACATCGACCCAAGCGTGTGGATGCCTCGCGCATTGTAAATGGGGACCGTCCGCCCCACCGTCCTTCGTTCCGCCTCGCCCTCCTCCGCCCATGCCCGAGCGCACGCCCCCTTCCCCCGCCTTCCGCGAGGCCTTCCTCGCCGCCGCCGGACCGGGGGGTGCCGTGCGTTTCGATCGCTTCGTCGAACTTGCCCTCTACCACCCGCAGTGCGGCTACTACACCGCCACCCGCCGCCGCGTCGGACGCGCGCCGGGCACGGACTTTTTCACGAGCACCTCTTCCGGACCGCTCTTCGGCGAGCTCATCGCGAGCGCCTGCGCCTCTCTCCTCGGGCGGGAACCCGGGCAGGTCACCTTCGTCGAACTCGGAGCCGAGCCCACCGGCGGCATTCTCAAGGATGCGCCGCACCCCTTTCAGACCGACGACGTCCGCGGCCTCGGGGCATCGCTTGCGCTGACGGGCCACCTCGTGGTTTTTTCAAACGAATTGCTGGACGCGCAGCCCTTCCGGCGATTCGTCGTCCGGGACCAGCGCTGGATCGAGGTCGGTGTGGCGCTCGATCCCGAGGGACAGCTGCGGGAGGTGGATTGGCCGGGCCACGCGGAGTCCTGGCTACCTCCGCCGGGAGCAGAGGGCTGTCACTTTGACGCGCCCGTTGCGGCGGCGGCGTTGGTCCGGGAGCTGGGACGTCACGACTGGAAGGGTCTGTTCGTGGCGGTCGACTACGGGAAGTCCTTCCGGCAGCTTGCTCAGGACTGTCCGGACGGCACGGCGCGCGCGTACTGGCGGCACACGCAGCACAACGACCTGCTGGATCGGCCGGGCGAGCAGGATCTGACTGTGCACGTTTGCTGGGACTGGATCGCTGACGCGCTGGTGGCGACCGGTTTTTCCGCGCCGCAGCTCGAGTCTCAGGAGGCCTTCCTGATGCATCACGCCGGTGGGGCGATCGAGCGCGTCCTGCGCGAGGAAGGGGCGAACCGCGGGCCGCGCAGTCGATCGTTGCTCCAGTTGCTCCACCCGGCGAACATGGGGCAGTCTTTTCAGGTGATGTGGGCGGTCCGCGGCTAAGATTGCCCTTGCACCGCCCAGCGCCGCCCCCCTACTCTCACCCTTTAACCCATTCCACCATGGCCCGCATCTGTGCAATCACTGGCAAGCGTCCCGTCAAAGGCTCCCGCATCAACCGCAAAGGGCAGAGCAAGAAGAGCGGAGGCATCGGCACGCACGTCACCAGCATCACGCCGCGCAAGTTCCGTCCGAACCTGCAGCGCATCCGGATCCGCACGGCCAACGGCGGCACCAAGCGCGTCCTCGTCTCGGTGAAGGCCATCAAGGCCGGTCTGGTCGAGAAGGTCTGAGCGCCTTTTCCGCAACCTCTCTTCAAGAAGCCCGCCACCGTGCGGGCTTTTTTGTGCCCACCGCCGACGGATCCACCGGCACCTCAGAGCGAACCGAGACGGGCTGCGTCCCGAACGCCCCTGACTAGAGCGCCCGAAAGCCGATGTCGGCATTCTGCCCGCCGCACCCGAGATTGTTACTCAGGACGACCCGGCTCGGCAACTACCGCGCCTGATTCGGCACATAGTCGAGGTCGCACTCCGGATCCGGCTCGTGGAGGTTGATCGTCGGGGCCACCCGGCCCGACTGGATCGTCTTGATGGAAATGATGCTTTCGATCCCGCCCGCCGCGCCCAGCAGATGCCCGGTCATCGACTTGGTCGAACTGATGGCGAGCCGACGGGCGTGATCCCCGAACACGCGCTTGATGGCCAGGGTCTCGAACTTGTCGTTGTACGGCGTGCTCGTGCCATGGGCGTTTACGTACTCGACCTCGGTCGGGGCGACGCCGGCGCACGCGAGCGCACGCCGCATCGCCATGGACAGCCCCTTCCCTTCGGGATCCGGCTGCGTGATGTGAAACGCGTCCGCCGTGGCCGCGTAGCCGGCGAGTTCGCAGTAGATGCGGGCCCCCCGGGCGCGGGCGTGTGCCAGCGACTCCAGGACCAGGACACCAGCCCCCTCGCCCATGATGAACCCGTCGCGTCCGAGCGCGAACGGCCGGCAGGCGGAGGCCGGATCGTCGTTCCGCGTGCTCATCGCCTTCATCGAGCAGAAGCTGGCGTAGGCAAAAGGGGTGATCGCGGCCTCCGCACCCCCTGCGACCATCACATCCGCGTCGCCGCGACGGATCATGTGGAACGCCTCGCCCAACGCATGCGTGGCGGTCGCGCAGGCGGACACCACGCCGAAATTCGGCCCGCGCGCACCCAGCTCGATCGCCACCAAGCCCGAGCACATGTTGCCGATCAGCGCCGGGATCGTGAACGGGGAAACCTTGCGCGGCCCGCCCTCCATGAGACGCTTGTGCTGGTTCTCGAAGGTAGCCATGCCGCCGATACCCGATCCCACGACGACGCCGATCCGATCCGGATCGACGCGATCCGGAGACAGGCCGGAGTCGGCGTAGGCCTGCTTCGCCGCAACAAACCCGAAGTGAGTGTACCGGTCGTTGCGACGGACCTCCTTGGGGTCCATGTGGTCCTCCGGATTCCAATTCTTCACCTCGGCTCCGATCTGGCTCGCGTAGGCGGACGCATCGAACTGGGTGATGCGATCGATCCCGTTGCGGCCGGCGAGCAGCGCGTCCCAGAATGCGTCGACCGATTGGCCTAGCCCGTGGACCACACCCAGACCGGTGACGACGACGCGCTGAGAATCGGGAAGCGAAGACATGGGGAAAAGCGAAACGCCCTAAGGAAAATGACGCAAACGCGGCCTCGGGAAAGCAAAAGGCGTCCGGCCGCGGAGCGACGGGACGCCTTGGAAAAACGGATTCGCGGATTACTTGGCCGCCGCCTTGGACTTGATGTACTCGATCACCTGGCCGACGTTCTGCAGCTTCTCGGCGTCAGACTCGGGGATCTCGCCCTTGATCTCATCCTTGAACTCTTCCTCGAACGCCATGATCAGCTCGACCGTGTCGAGCGAATCGGCACCGAGATCGTCGAGGAACGAAGCCTGCGGAGTGATCTGCTCCTCATTCACGTTCAGCTGATTGACGATGATCTCTTTGACGCGCTGTTCGATGGTTTTTTGGTCGGCCATGGGGAGAAACGTGCTTCCGGAGGCTTCACATCGCCATTCCGCCGTCAACGGTAAAAACTTGCCCCGTTATGTAACCGGCTTCCTCGGAGCAGAGGAACGCCGCCATCGCGGCCACGTCCGCCGCCTCGCCGAAGCGCTGCATCGGGATGACCGACTGCGCTGCCTTCTGCACGTCTTCGGAGAGCACCGAGGTCATGTCGGTCCGGATGAAGCCGGGGGCCACGACGTTGGCCGTGACGTTGCGGCGGGCGAACTCCTTGGCCACGGACTTCGTGAACGCGATCATCCCGCCCTTGGCCGCGGCGTAGTTGGCCTGACCGGCGTTTCCGACGAGCCCGACCACCGAGGCGATGTTCACGATCCGCCCGTAGCGGGCCCGGCACATCGGCCAGCCGATGGCTTTGGTCCAGTGAAAGCAACTGGTCAGATTGGTCTGAATGACCGCGTTCCAATCGTCCTCCGACATCCGGGCGAGCAGGCCGTCCCGCGTGATTCCGGCGTTGTTGACGAGGATGTCGATCTTCCCCTCCTCCGCCAGCAGTTGCTCGGCGGCCTTCGCCACGGCCGCTCCATCGGAGACATCCACCGCGAGCGCCCGGGCCGAGCCGCCGGAGGCCGTGATCGCCGCAGCGAGCGCTCCACATGAAGACTCCGACTTGGAGACGCAGATGACTTTGACGCCGTGACGCGCCAGAGCCTCCGCAATGGCTTTTCCGATACCGCGACCGGCGCCGGTGACGACGGCCTTGCGTTGATTGAAGGTCATGAAGGATGAAAGGATAAAACCAAACCAGAAAGAGAGCGAGGACGACGCGGGGCTCAGTAGACGTCGCGCTGGTAACGCTTGTCCTTCTTCATCTGCTTGACGTACTCGGCCGCCTGCTCCGGGGACATGCCGCCCTGCGCCGCGATGATCTGATGCAGGGCGAGGTCGACATCCTTGGCCATCCGCTTGGCGTCGCCGCAGACAAAGAATGAAGCGCCCCCGCGGATCCAGTTCCACAGCTCCGCGGCCTGTTCACGCATCCGGTCTTGGACGTAGACCTTCGCCGCCTGATCGCGCGACCACGCCAGATCCAGCCGCTGCAGTTTGCCGCGCGCCTGCCAGTCCGCCCACTCCTCCTCGTACAGGAAGTCCGTGGCGCGACGCTGATCGCCGAAAAAGAGCCAGTTTCGGCCCGTGGCACCGGTCGCCGCCCGATCCTGGATGAACGCCCGGAACGGCGCGATCCCGGTTCCCGGTCCCACCATGATGCAGTCACGAGCGCCGTCCTCCGGCGGGCCAAAGTGCGAGTGCGAGACGAACACGGGCGTGGGTGTCTCCCCCGTGACCACGCGATCCGCGAGGAACGTCGAGCACACGCCGTGTCGCTCGCGGCCGTTCGTCTGATAGCGCACGATCGCCACCGTCAGGTGGATCTCCTCGGGAAAGAGGCGCGGCGACGAGGCAATCGAGTAAAGCCGCGGCATCAACTTGCGGAGGTGATCCACCAGTTCCTGCGGGTTCAGGCGCGCGCTGGGAAACTCGATCAGCAGGTCAGCGTACTCGCGCTCGGAAAGAAACGCCTCCAAGGTCTCCTTCGCTTCCGGAGCCAACAGCGCCGAAAGGCGGGCCTTTTCGGACGGATCCGTCGCCCGCCCCGCCAGCGTCTCCACGATTTTCCGCGTCGGGCCGGCCAGGGCCAGTCGGCGCGTCAGCGCCTCCCGCAAGGACACCGGCTCAATGGCCTTGGGCAGCAAGACCGGCTCATCGCCGGTCGCACCGAGATGCCGGAGGATTTCCGCGACGTCCTCGGAGCGGTTGGTGGCGAAAATCCCGAGCGAATCGCCCGCCTTGTAGGTCAATCCGCTTCCCTCAAGGCGGACGACGAAATGACGCGTCTCCTTCCCAGATCCCGGTCGGCTGAGCAGGCGATTCTCGGACACGCGGGCCGGGAACGGATGATCCTTGTCAAAAGCGGAGGGAGCGGCGGGACCGGACATGACCCCACGAGTCAGCGACGGTCCAGAAACCCGTGCAAGGCCGATTTTCGCCGGTCGAGCGCGACCGCGCCTCGCCGCACCGACGGACCGCAACGTTGACAATCACCGTCCGGCCTTCGTCGTTTCGGGCATGTCGCCGCCTTCACCGGAACGCGTCGTCGTCGCCCTCTCGGGTGGCGTCGACAGCGCCGTCGCCGCCCTGCTGCTGAAGCAGCAGGGTTTCGATGTCGCCGCGGCGTACATGAAGAACTGGATCAACGAGGACGGCGTCATCGGTGACTGTCCCTGGGAGCAGGACATCACGGATGCTCGCGCGGTCGCGGAGCGCCTCGGGATCGAGTTCGAGGTCGTGAACCTCATGCGCGATTACCGCTCCCACGTGGTGGACTATCTGCTGGCCGAGTACTCGCAGGGTCTCACCCCCAACCCGGACGTGATGTGCAACCGGGAGATCAAGTTCGGCGTGTTCCGGCGGTGGGCGCGCGAGCGCGGCTTCGCCGCCGTCGCGACCGGCCACTATGCGCAACGCCGCTTCTCCGCCGAGCATGGGTGGGAACTCTGGGAGGGTGCCGACCGCAACAAGGACCAGTCCTACTTCCTGGCGCTGCTCAATCAGGAGCAACTCCGAGACGCCCGCTTCCCGATCGGGCATCTGGAAAAGCCGGCGCTCCGCGACCTCGCGCGCCAGGCCGGTCTCCCCAACGCCAACAAAAAGGACAGTCAGGGGATCTGCTTCATCGGCCAGGTGAAGATGCAGGATTTTCTCCGGGCTTACGTTCCCGATCGACCGGGGCCGATCCTGCGCGTGGACGATGGACGCCGCCTCGGGACGCACGCCGGGCTGCACTACTACACCCTCGGCCAGCGTCGGGGCATCCGCATCCCCTCAAACACCGACCACAAGGCTTACGTGGTCGTGGGCAAGCGCACAGAGGACAACGCCCTCCTTGTCGCGTTCGATGACCCCCACGCGCCCGGACTCTTCACCGAAAGCGTCCGCGTCCGACACCTCCAGTGGCTCGGCTCGCCGCCGACCTCGCCCGTCGCGCTCGAAGGCCGCGTCCGCTACCGGGATCCCCGCGTCGCGCTGCGCTTCACTCCGGAACCCGAAGGCGGCGGTCACGTCCAGTTCGCTGAACCCCAGCGAGGCCTGGCCAGAGGCCAAGTCCTTGCATTGTATCAGGGGCAACGCCTCATCGGTGGCGGCATTTACGCCTAAACCGTCGTTGGCGAGCAGTTTCCGCTGGCGGGACGGTGGGGTTCGACACACGTTGCGCAAGATTCATGATTGCGCGGACGTTT
>CAZEJZ010000042.1:0-11970 GCA_964512415.1 uncultured Opitutaceae bacterium | reverse complement strand
GGCGTGATTTCGAGGCCCGCCAGCCGGGCCGAGGCCGGTGGAGTGTTGAGCAGCACAAACAGGGTCTGGAAAATCGGGGTGCGACTGAGATCGCGCACGGGGGCGACGGCATCAATCAGCGATTCGAAGGGCGTTGCCTGATGGGCATAACCAGCCAGGCACGACTGCTTCACGCGCCGCATCACGTCGCCGAACGTCGGGTCCCCCTGCAGATCCACGCGCACCGGGAGCAGGTTCACGAAAAAGCCGGCCATCGCCTCGAACTCCGGGCGCGGACGATTCGCGATCGAGGTGCCGAGCACGAGGTCATCCTGCCGGGAATGGCGCGCCAGCACGGCGGCATAGCCGGCGAGCAAAGCCATGAAGAGCGTCGCGCCCTCGCGCTGCGCGAGATGGTTCAGGCCAGCGGTCAGGCTCCGCGGCCAACGGCACCGGTACTCACGACCGACGCCATCAAGCGCGCGCGGGCGCGGCCGATCCGCGGGAATCTCCGCCGCCACGCCGCCAAGCAGGTACGACCGCCAAAAGTCGAGGGAGGCCCGGAGCTGGGCGTCTGAATGCTGATGCCGCTGCCACTGCGCGAAGTCCGCATAGTGCGCCGTCAAGGGAAGCAGCTGCGGCTCCGCCCCGGCAACGCGCGCCGCGTAGCAGGCGGTGAGCTCGCGGGTAATGAGGTTGATGGTCCAGCCATCCGACACGATGTGGTGGACGACGACCACGAGAAGGTGATCATCTTCCGAGAGCTGGATCAGACGCGCGCGGATCACCGGTCCACTGGCCAGGTCGAAGGCCGCGACCGCCGTCTCCCCGGCGACGACCCGCGCCCGCTCCTCGCGCTCGGTGGGCGGAAGCGATCGGAGATCGTCACACTGGAGCACGAAGCGAACGTCGTCCGCGGGCAGGATGTCCTGAAACGGCTCGCCGTCGCGCACCGGAAAGCGCGTGCGCAGCGCCTCGTGGCGCCGCACGAGGTCAGCGAAGCTCTGCTCGAGCGCCGTCGGCACGCACGCGCCGCGCAGCCGGATCGCGGCCGGGACGTGGTAAGTCGAACGGCCGGGTTCGAGCTGCTCAATGAACCACAGACGGCGCTGGCCCAGCGAAAGCGGCAACGGTCCCGGCTCCCGCGCGGGCAGCGGCGCCGCCGCGGCACCGGCCGCCTTCGGCGCCGCCGACCCTCCGGCCTCGCGCGTCGGGGCAACTCGCGCCGCGATCGCCGCGATCGTGGGACCTTCGAAGATCGCACGAAGCGAAAGGTCGGCGCCGAGTTCGGCGCGCAGACGCGCGATTAGCTGCATCGCGAGCAGCGAGTGCCCTCCCACTTCGAAGAAGTTCTCCTCCACGCCGACCTGCGGGCGCTGCAGCAGTTCACACCAGACGGCGGCCACCCGCGCCTCCGCAGGCGTCCTCGGGGCAACATACGGGCCGGCCGGAAGCGCCTCGGCGTCGGGGGCCGGAAGCGCCTTGCGGTCGATCTTGCCGTTCGGGGTCTGCGGCATCGCCTCGAGCTGCACGCAGATCGCGGGTACGAGGTACGAGGGCATCCGCTCCCGCAACCACGCGCGCAGCGACTCCGGTCGCAGCGCCGAGGCCGCATCCGGACCGCGCGGCACAAAATAGGCCACCAGCCGTGGCTCGCCGTCTGGACCGCGGGGCGCGGTCACCGCCGCCGCCCGCACATCCGGGTGAGAGGCGATCGCCTCCTCGATCTCCCCCGGCTCGATCCGATGGCCGAGGATTTTCACCTGATGGTCGACGCGTCCAAGGCACTCCAACTGCCCTCCGGCCCGCCAACGCGCCAGATCGCCAGTGCGGTACATCCGCGCGCCCGGTCGGACGGCGAACGGATCCGGCAAGAAGCGGTCCGCCGTCAGCTCCGGCCGGTCCAAGTAGCCGCGGGTCACGCCGTCGCCGCCGAGGAAAAGCTCGCCCGCCACGCCATCCGGCACGGGCTGCAGGCTGGCATCGAGCACATACGCCGTCTGGTTGACCAGTGGTCGGCCGACGAGGATGACGTCTTCGCCAGGAGCGAGGGCGTGTCCCGTGGACCACACGGTCGTCTCCGTGGGACCGTAAAGATTGTGGAGGCGGCCTCCGAACTCGGACTGCAGCTCGCGGGCGAGCGGCGCCGGCAGCGCCTCACCACCGGCGATCAGCACGTCCAAGCGCGCCAGCCCTGCGCGCACCGCTGGATCGAGCAGCAGCATCTTGAGGCGCGAGGGAGTGGCCTGGAAGTGGGTCGGGCGGTGACGCGCGAACTGTTCAGCGAGAGAGCGACGGGGCCGGATCTGGGTGCGGTGCCGTTCGCGCAGCGCCGCGAGCGGGCGGAGCGCCGCGAGGGCATGTTCGTCATCGACACCGAAGTCGATCAGGCAGGCGACTTCATCCACCCCGATCGTCCGCAGTTGCCGCAGGAGCGGCTGGCAGGACGTCGGCGTCCCCATCAGCGCCGCGGATCCGAAGTAACGCTCAAACGCATGGTCGAGCACGGCCTCGAAGTCCTCCGCCGAGAACCCAGGTGCCTTGAGATCGAGCCCGCGCGTCTTCGCCACTGCTGCGATCAGGTCCACCGCGCTGCGGAGGTACTCGCGGAAGGGTCCCCGCACGCGGGCACGCACCTCGTCGACCGAATCGCCGATGAAGGTGTGCAGCATGACCACCACATGGCCCTCGCCGGGATGCCCAGCGGCACGTCGGGCCGCGCGATAGATCGCAATCTTGCCCGCCAATTCCTCGACGGTCTGACCCAGCAGATGGGTCAGCAGTCCGGCACCCGACTCGCCCGCAAGCCGCAGGGTCTCCGGATCGCCGCCCGAGGTGATCCACGCGGGCAGCTCCGGCTGCACGGGGCGCGGGAGGGTGCGCACCTGATACGGTTCACCCTTGCCGTCGGCGCGACTGAGGGCATCGCCGCGCCAGAGATCACGCACCTCTTGCAGGCGCGAGAAGAGCACGCGACGCCGCTCGGCGAAGTCCTCCGGCGAGAGCACGAAGTCATGCTGATGCCAGCCCGAGGCGAACGACAGGCCAACGCGGCCGCCGGAGAGATTATCGACGACACTCCACTCCTCGGCGACACGGATGGGGTCGTGCAGCGGCAACACCACGCTGCCGGCGCGCAGCGCCACGCGGCGGGTGATCATCGCAAGCGCGCCGCCGAGCACTGATGGATTCGGAAACAGGCCGCCGAACGCGTGGAAATGTCGCTCCGGAGTCCACACCGCCGCAAACCCGCGCTCATCCGCGAAGCGCGCCCCTTCCAACACGAGGCGGTAGCGATCCGCCGTTTCCTGGCGCGCCGCATCGCCGGCGAAGAAGAAGAGGCTGAAGTCGAGCGGACGCTCGCTGCCGGCATCCGTCGACTCCGCGCTTGCAGCACCAAGATCCGCTTCATCGCCCTGCAAGACGACCTTGAAACCGCGGGCGAGCGTCCAGAAGAGCTCGAGGACCGAGATGTCGAAAGAACTGCTGGTCAGCGCCAACCACACCCCGGGATTGCGCCCGAGCTGCGCATCCATCCCGGCGAAGAAGTTGATCGCGTTGCCGTGGGTCACGACCACGCCCTTCGGCTTTCCGGTCGAGCCCGACGTGTAGATCACGTAAGCCGGCTGATCCGGCCGGGCCGTCGCCGCCGCGATCGTCAGCGGCGCGTCAAGGGCAAGCTCGTCCACGAGCAACTGCGCCGGACCGCCCGAGGGCAGCAGCGGAGCGAGGCCGCGCCGGGTCACCACGAGCACGGGCCGCGCATCCTCGACCATGTGCCGGAGACGTTCCTCCGGGTAGGCCGGATCCATCGGCACGTAGGCCCCGCCCGCCTTGAGGACGCCAAGGAGCGTGGCCACCAGCTCCACGCCGCGCTCGAGCAAGACGCCGACGCGGCGCTCGGCTCCGACCCCCGCCGCGCGGAGGCGCTGCGCGACGTGCTCCGACGCCCGATCCAGCTCTGCGTACGTGAGCGCGCGGTCCTCGTACACCAACGCCGCGCCAGCAGGCGTTCGCGCGACCTGGTCCTGAAAGGCGGCCGCGATGCCTCCGATCTGATCGGACGGCGCCGTCGGACCCGTGCTCTGCGCGAGCACCGCGCGCCGCGCGTCACCCGACAGCGTCGCGGCATGGGTAATGGGACGATCCGGAGCTCCCGCAAGCTCCGCGAGCAGGGTCGCCCAGACTTCGAGCAGCCGCGCCATCATTTCCGGCGCAAAGATGCCCGCGCGATACTCCACGAGCCCGGTCAGCCGGTCCCCGTGGTCCTCAACATGGAGACTGAGCGCGTACTTCGCCGTCTCGCTCGGTACCACGATCGGCTCCGCATGCAATCCCGGGAAGCTCGCCTCATCTCGCGCGGCCTGCAGGTAGAGAAAGAGGGCCTGAAACAGCGGCGACGCACCCGGTTCGCGCGGCAGGCGCAGCTCCTGCACGATGCGGTCGAACGGCGTCGCCTGGTGATCGTACGCGGCCAGCGTCTCGCGTCGCATGCGCCGGACCAACTCGCGGAAGCTCGGTTGATCGGCCAGCGGCGGACGCAGCACGACCAAGTTGACGAAGTAGCCCACGAGCGACTCGGTGGCCTTGCCGTCGCGTCCCGCGAGCGTGGTCCCTAAACCGAAGTCGTCCTGACCCGAAAGCCGCTGGAGCCAGACCGCGTAGCCCGCCACCAGCACGTGGAAGAGCGTGGCACCTTCCTCGCGCGCCAGCGCCCGCAGCGCCTGCTCCGTCGACGGCGCGATGACGAAATCAGCGGAGCGGCCCTCGTAGCGCGAGACCCCCGCCGCCGGCGTCTCCGCCCTCGGCCACGCCAGCGGCGGCAAGCCGGCCAAGTGACTGCGCCAGTGGGCGAGCGACTTCTCCGCCGCCGGACCCACCTCCGCCTGACGTTTCGCCATCACGTAGTTGTTGAACCGATACGTTGGCCGCTCTGCGGAAGGAGTTCCTCCGGAGACGAGCTCGGCGTAGATCTCGGCCCATTCGCGCAGGAGCAGCCCCGCCGACCAGGCGTCCGCGATCAGGTGGTGAGCATTGAGGAGCAGAACGTGCTCCTCCGGCCCCAGCGCGACGAGATGAACGGTGAAGAGCGGTGCCGCCGAGACATCGAACCGGCGGCGACCCTCCTCCGCGAGCAGCGCGCGCCATGCGGCCTCACGCTCGTCGGGAGGCCGTGAGGAGACGTCGTGCTCAGTGATCGCCACGGGCACGGAAGGCAGGATGCGCTGCCACGGCTCGCCCTCGTGCTGATCAAACGCGGTGCGCAGCGGATCGTGGCGGGCAACGAGAATACGCAGCGCGGCCGCGAAGACGGCGCGGGGCAACGGCCCGCGTAAGCGCCGCGCGGCCCGCAGGGTGTAGGCCGGCAGCGTCTCGGGATCGGCCTGATGCAGCAGCCAGAGACTGCGTTGCGACGACGACAGCGGAGAAAGCTCGGCCTGCGGCGTGGCGAGAAACTCGAGGAACTCCTCCTTGCGCGCAGACAGAGCAGCGCGGATCTCGGGAGTGACCGCTCCGGCGGGCGCTTTCACGCGCAGCTGGCCCTGCTCGGCCGACACGCGGACTCCCGCGCGGGCACAGGCGAGTCGGAGCTCGGTCAGAGTCATACCGTGAACTCCTCCGTCGCAGCGGTGGCTCCCCCACCCGCGGCGCGTGCCGCCGCACCCTCCGTCCAGGCGGCCGCAGTAAAGGCGGCGAGGTCGTTCGCGGTCGATCCCTCAAGGAACCGCGCGAGCGGCACGTCGAGACCGAGTTCGGCACGGATGCGGTTCTTGATCTCGACCGCCATGAGCGAATCGAGGCCGAGGTTGGGAAGCGGCTCGTCGCGGCGAAGCTCCGCGACGGGGCGGCGGAAGACGCGGGCGATGATCTCGGCCACGCCGGCACGGACGAGATCCTCCTGCTCAGCGGGCGCGGCGGAGGCGACGCGCTGACCCAGACCCGCGAGCGGCTCCACGCTGGCGGTGGGCGCGACGAGGCCCCCGGCCACCTCGGTCAGCAACGCGGTGCGAGCGAGCGGTGCGTCCACGCGGGCAAGGAGCGCCCAGTCGACCGTGACCACCGTCGCCTGCGCTCCGCCGCGGGCGAGCAATGCACCGAGCGCGGCGAGAGCCGGCGCGGGCGCGATGCGCCGCAAGCCGAAGGACTCGAGTCGCTCGTGCGCGCGGCGACCATGTTCGCTCGCACCGAAGCCGATGCCGGACCACGGGCCCCAGTTGATGCTCAGCGCCGGACGCCCCTGTGCCCGACGCCACTGCGCGTGGACGTCGAGGAATGCATTGCCTGCCGCATAGTTGGCCTGACCATGTGCCGGAAGGACCGCCGAGAGGCTGGAGCAGGAAAGGAAGAAATCGAGGTCGGCGCCGACGCAGCGCTCAAGCGCGAGGGTGCCGGCCACCTTGGGAGCCAGCACCGCCGACAGATCGTCCGCGGACATCTGCGCCATCGGCAAATCGCGCCAGACGCCGGCGGCGTGGACGACACCGCGCACCGCTGGACCGCCCTCGCCCCGCCACGCCTCGAGTTCACGACGCAGTCCGGGCTCGTCAGCGACATCCACCGCCGCGATTCGCACCGAGACTCCACGCCGGGCCAGCGACGCCAGTTGTTCCCGTGCGCCGGCACTCGGAGCGGAACGACCGAGCAGGAGCAGGTGCCGGGCTCCGCGCTCCGCGAGCCATTCGGCCAGCGCGAGGCCCAAGCCGCCGAGGCCGCCCGAGATCAGATAGCCCGCATCCGCCCGCACGGACCAAACTCCGGCGGGAACCGGTCCGGCCATTCGCGCCAAACGCTCGACCAGACGCGCTCCCCCGCGCCAAGCGACTTTATCCTCGGTCGTGCGGGCTCCGAGCTCCGCGGCCAGTGCGGCCCAGCTCCGCTCAAGCGGTGCCGTCGGATCAAGATCGTACAACCCGCCCCACAGGGCAGGCTGTTCCTGAGCGAGCACCCGAAGGAATGCCCACAGCGGTCCCTGCGCCAGCACGGGTGCGTTCCCGCCGACGGCGACCGCACCGCGGGTCACCGAGCTCAGCCGGGCCTGCGGTGCGAGTGTCACCAGCGCTTGCACCAGCGCGCGCGCACGCTCCAGCCATGCCGCCGCATCCTCACCCTCCGCGGCAACGGGCTCCAACCACACCACCCGCACCGCACCCGCCGCAGAGCCGAGCGCGGGGGCGAGCAACGATTTCCACTCGACCGTGCCCTCCGGCACGGCCAGCACCGTCGTCCGCAGGCGGCCCAGCGGCGCGATCAAGCCGTCGGGCACCATTCCCGGTGCCGTGAGCAGAATCCAGCGCGCCGGGGTCTCCGCGACCTCGGCCGGCGCGGCCTGCGCGCGCCAAGCGACTTCGTAGAGATCATCCTGTGGTACCACCGCAGGAGCCATCGGAGTCGATGGCTTTGCCGCGCTGACGGCACTCCCTGCGCGGCGCTCACGCGTCATCACGTCCCCCTCGCCACCCATCGCTGCGACCGCACCCTCTTCCCGCGAAGTTGCGGCTGCCGCGGCGGCTGAAGCCTCGTCGACGGTAAAACGATCCCGCAGGTGCGCCAGCGCCGGCAAGCCCCCCAGAACGTCGGCCGTCGACTGCCCGAAGTCGAGGAGGCTGGCGACTTCATCCACGCCCGCGCGCGCGAGCGTCTCGACGAGCGGCGCACAGCTCTCGGGCGTGCCGATGAGCGCGCGGGTGCTGGCGAAGCGCTCAAAAAGAAAGCCGACGAGGTCGTCGAGGTCGCGCTCGGAGAGCGCATTCACGTCGATGACGCGGCCGCGGCTGTGCGCGAGACCGGCGAGCAGGTTGCGGCTGGCCTTGAGGTACGCGCAGAACGGCGCGCGCACGCGCTCGCGGGTTTCCGCGAGATCGTGGCCGATGTACGTGTGCACCATCACCGTCACGCGCCCGGCCACTGGGTCGTGACCCGCGGCGGCCCGCGCCTCTCGGTAGATCCGGATCTTGGTCGCGAGTTCCTCCGGGTCCTGATCGAGCAGGTGGGTGAGAAGATTGGCTCCGGTTTCGCCGGCGCGACGGAAGGTCTCGGGGTTGCCCGCCGCGGTGATCCACACCGGCAGGTCGCGCTGGAGCGGAACGGGGCGGAGGCGCACCCGCGTGGGCTTCCCTACTCCGTTGGTCAGCTCCCATTCGTCGCCGCGCCAGAGGCGCCGGACGGATTCCAGCGTCTGGTAGAGTCGCGCGTGACGCTCCGGATAACGCTCGGGAAAGAAAGCGAAGTCATCCGGATTCCAGCCCGACGCGAGCGAGATGCCCACGCGCCCACCCGAAAGATTGTCCACCATCGACCACTCCTCGGCGATGCGCATCGGATGATGCAACGAGGCAACCACGCTGCCCGCCCGCAGTTGGATCCGCTGCGTCTCGCGCGCCAGCGCGGCCTGCAGCACCGCGGCATTCGGGTAGAGCCCGCCCATCTCGGTGAAATGCCGCTCGGGCACCCAGACCGAATCGAAACCCGCGCGATCCGCGAACCGCGCCGCCTCGATCACGAGGCGGTACTTGTCGGGATCACCGGCCTCCGGCTTGGCCGCGAAGAACATGACCGAGAACGCCGGGCGAGTCGGGCGCGCCAGCGGCGCGACCGCGGGCGACGCCTCGGACGGGGTGGCAATGACGGAAGGAAACGGGACGCCAGAGCGCGCGGAAACGGCTGCGGTCAGAGCTGGTTTCGCCGCGCTCTCGGCGGAGGGCACCGCGTCCGGTAGCCAGTAACGGCGGCGCTGGAAGGGATAGCCCGGGAGTCCGATCCGACGCCCACCCCGAGCGGCGTGCACCGCATTCCAATCCAGCGCGACGCCACGTACGTGCAGCGCGGCAACCGCGCGCGCGACCGCGGACGGCTCGTCGGCGCCGCCGTCGAGCGTGGAAATCCACGTGACCCCGCCTTCGGACAGCGTCTTCGCCGCGAGTCGCGTGAGCACCGCGCGTGGTCCGAGCTCAACGGCCAGCTCCGCGCCGGTCGTCGCCAGAGCCCGCACCCCCGGCGCGAACCGCACTGGCGAAACGATCTGACGCCGCCAGTAGTCGGGCTGCGCCATCGCGCCCCCCGCATCGATCTCGCCGGTCACATTGCTGATGATCGGAAGGCGCGCCGGGTGGAACGTGACGCGGTCCAGCGCGGCGCCGAAGGCATCGAGCATTGGACGCATCAACTCCGAGTGGAACGCGTGCGATACCTCCAAGCGCTGCGCGGTCAGACCCTGACGACCGCAGCGAGCGATGGCATCATCGAGCGCCGGGAGCGGCCCCGAGATCACGGTTTCCGTGGGACCATTGCATCCGGCCACGGCCAGGCCCGTCGGCAAGTCGGCGAGAAGACGTTGAACCGTGTCCTCATCGGCAAACACCGCCGCCATGCCTCCGCCGGACGGCAAGGCCTGCATCAGCTGCCCGCGAAGACGCACCAGATCGATCGCGTCCTCGAGGCTGAAGATTCCCGCCGCGACCGCCGCGACGTACTCCCCGAGACTGTGCCCGAGCAGGACGTCGGGGCGCACGCCCCAGCCCCGCCACAGTTCGAGCAGCGCGTACTCGAGCGAGAACAGCGCGGGCTGGGCTACCCCGGTCGAGCTGAGCTCCGTGGGCGAGGCGGATGCGAGCAAATCGAGCAAGGGGCGCGGAAGGTGCGGACGCAGCAGCGCATCGCAACGCTCCAGTGCGGCGCGGAAGGTGGGCTCGGCCGCGGCGAGCGCGAGACCCATGCCGGCCTTCTGCGCGCCCTGCCCCGTGAAAAGAAACGCGACGCGTGGCACGCGATTCAAGCGCACCTCGCCACGCACGAAAGACGCGCCGGAGCCCGCGCGCAACCCGCTCAGCGCGCCAGCGACATCGGCGGCCACGACCGCGAGTCGATGCGCTTGATGGAGACGGCCCGTGTTCAGCGTGCGCGCGACCGACGCCACGTCGGCGTGCGGATTGGCTTCGAGCCACTCCGCCTGCCGCGTCACGAGCTCGCGGAGAGCCTCGGGAGAGGCGGCGGAGAGGGTCAGTGCCTGAGGCGTGCGCGGCGCGGACTTTGGAGCCGGTTCCTCTGCGGGCGGCGCCTCGAGGATCACGTGGGCGTTGGTGCCGACGAAGCCGAACGAGCTTACCCCGGCCAGCCGCGGACCGCCGGCGGTGAACCACGGACTCGCCTCGGTGGGAATCCGCAACGGCACGTCATCGAGCCGGATCCGCGGGTTGAGCGTCTGCAGGTGCAGGTGGGGAAAGACCTCTGCCCCGCGCACGACCAACAGCGCCTTGAGCAAGCCGCAGATCCCGGCGGCGCCTTCCAGGTGACCGAAGTTGGTCTTCACCGATCCGATCGCCAGCGGGCGATCCGCCGCGCGGTCGCGCAACAGGATCTCGCGCAGTGCCGCGACCTCGATTGGGTCGCCGAGCGGAGTCGCCGTACCGTGGCACTCGACATAGCCGATGTCAGCCGGGGCGACCCCGGCGCTGGCGAGGGCGGCCTCGAGCAGCGCCTGCTGGGCGAGGCGGTTCGGCGCCGTGAGTCCGCTGCTCCGTCCGTCCTGGTTGACGGCCGAACCGCGGATGACCCCGAGCACGCGGTCACCGTCAGCGCGAGCGCGTGCCAGCGGTTTGAGCACCACCAGCCCGCAGCCCTCGCCCCGGACGTAGCCGTCGGCGGAGGCGTCGAACGTGCGGCAGCGGCCCCGCGGCGAGATCATCCGCGCCTTGGTGAGATTGATACTCGGCTCGGGGGTGAGCAGCGCGTTGACGCCGCCGGCGATGGCGAGATCGCATTCGCCGTTGCGCAGCGCCTGGCAGGCGAGGTGCACGGAGACCAGCGAGGACGAGCACGCGGTGTCGACCGCCATCGTGGGTCCCTGGAGCCCAAGCGCGTAGGCGAGCCGTCCCGCCGTAGCACTGAAGGTGCCTCCGGTGCCGAGGTAGGCTCCGATGCCGTCGAGCCCGCGCTCCCGCAACGCGCGCACGACGTAGTCGCCGTACATCAATCCGGTGAAAACGCCGGTACGGCTGCCGCGCAAACGATCCAGCGGAATGGCGGCATCCTCGAAGGCCGACCACGCCACCTCGAGGAGGAGGCGCTGCTGCGGATCGAGGTGCTCGGCCTCGCGCGGTGAAGTGCCGAAGAAGTCAGCGTCGAAACGGTCGATTCCCTCAAGGCACGCGGCCTCGCGCGTGTGGATTTTGCCGGGAGCATCGGAATCCGCGTCGTAGAACGCATCGGCGTCCCAGCGATCCGGCGGCACGCGGCCGACGGCGTCGGTGCCGGCGCGGAGCACGCGAGCGAAGGAGGCGAGATCAGAGGCCCCGGCCGGAAAGCGGCAGCCGGCGCCGATGATCGCGATCGGCGCGCTGTGGTCGGCCAGCTGGGCGCGCAGCGCACGGATTTGTCCGTACGCTTCGCGCAGCAGCGAAGCCATTTCCGACGTCCCGCTCATGGTCACCTACCCGATCCGCGAAGGGACTTGAGCTCCTCGGCGAGCAATGCGGCGAGGTCCTGTTCGGACATCGCATCCAGTTGCGGAGTGCCGAGACTCGAGGCGGCGGGGAAGGCGGGTGTGGTCGGCTGGGCGGTGGCAGCACCGACCAAGGTGGATGCGGGCCGCGGGGCGGGAGCGGCAGCGACGGCGCTGGGTGCGGATGCCGCTGAAGCGCCGGGGGCGGGTGCCGCTGAACCCGCGACGGCGCTCGGCGCCTTGATCGCGCCCGGCGTAGCCACGTTGGTGGCCAGCAGACGGATGTTCGGGTAATCCCACGTCAGCGTGGTCGGCAGGTCACGCTTCAGCCACTCGCCGAGTCCGGCGGACAGCTCCACTGCAGTGAGCGAATCGATGCCGAAGTCGGAGAACGGCTTGATCGGATCGATCTGGTCGGCCGCGAGCTGCAGTCGACGCCCGATCCACGAGCACATCCACGCCTCGATCTCGGCGGCGTGGGCCCGCCCGTCGACCGGGGCGACGCTGGCGGCGGCCGCCGTGCGGGCCGGTGCCGCCGCGGGCGCAGCGGCGCG
>CAZEJZ010000041.1:0-12028 GCA_964512415.1 uncultured Opitutaceae bacterium | reverse complement strand
CGACTCCCGCGGCATCCCCAATCGCTTCCCCGGCGTCCGGGCGCTCGATGGCGACAGCTACTCCGTCGCCCCCGGCTCCTGCCACGCGCTGATCGGGGAAAACGGCGCCGGCAAGAGCACGCTGGGCAAGATCCTCGCCGGAATCCTCTCCGCCGACGCCGGGACGCTGCTGCTGGAGGGCCGGCCGATCGCGCCAGCTACGCCGCTGGAGGCACGCGCGCTCGGGATCGCGATGGTCCACCAAGAGCTCGCGTTCTGCCCAAATCTCAGCGTCGCCGAGAACCTCTGCCTCGGCGACCTGCCCACCCGCCGCGGGGGCTGGGTCGACCGCGCGGCGCTGCACCGCCGCGCCCGCGCGCTGCTCGCCGAAATCGGCGCCGACCTCGATCCAGCCCGCCTGATCGGGAGTCTCTCCACGGCTCAGGAACAGCTCGTGCAAATCGCCGCCGCCATCGGCACCGGCGCCCGCGTCATCGTGATGGACGAGCCATCCAGCTCCCTCTCCGCCGGCGAGACCCGCGAGCTCTTCCGCCTCGTCCGCAGCCTCACCGCCCGCGGGATCACGCTGGTCTACGTTTCCCACCGGCTCGAGGAATTGTTCGCCCTCTGCGACACGCTCACCGTGCTGCGCGACGGCCGCCATGTCTGGACCGGACCGATCCGGCAGACCACGCCCGGCGAGGTGGTCACGCGCATGATCGGTCGCGAGCTGCGCGTCGAAACACCCACCCACCTCGCGCAGCCGCTCGGCGCCGAGGTGCTGCGGGTCGAGGACCTGAGCTCACCCGGGCGATTCTCCGGGGTCGGGCTGAGCCTGCGCGCCGGGGAGGTGGTCGGGCTCGCCGGGCTGGTCGGCGCCGGTCGCAGCGAGACGCTGCAGGCGATCTTCGGGCTCGATCCGCGCGCGGAGGGCCGGGTCTTCGTCCGCGGCCAGCCGCTGCGGCTCGGCTCAGTCGACGCCGCCCTCGCCGCAGGACTCGGGTTGCTGCCGGAGGACCGCAAGCGTCAGGGGCTCGTGCTCGGCCTCACCTGCCGCGAGAACGTCTCGCTCGCCGCGTTGCCGGCGCTCAGCCGCTTCGGCTGGGTGCGCCGCGCCGCGGAGCGGACGCAGGCGCGGCATTTTTCGGAGCGGCTGCGCGTGAAGGCGCCGAGCATCGAGAGCCTCGTCGCCGGGCTCAGCGGCGGGAACCAGCAGAAGATCGCCCTCGCCAAGTGGCTCGCGCGGTCATGCGACGTCCTGCTCATCGATGAACCCACCCGCGGAGTCGACGTCGGCGCGAAGGCGGAGATCTACCCACTGCTCGACGAGCTGGCCCGCGAGGGCAAGGCGATCCTCGTGGTCTCCTCGGAACTCCCCGAGCTCCTCGGCCTGTGCCGCCGGATCCTCGTCATGCGCGCGGGTCGCCTCGTGGGCGACGTCCCGCGGGCCGACGCGACCGAGGCGTCCCTGATGCGCCTGATGGCCGGAGTGGCCGCCGATCGCGCGGCCTAGGCGCCGGAGCGCACGAGGTCGTAAAGCGCGTAACCCGCGAAGAAGTTCGGGGCGAAGGTGCACGGGCTCTGCCAGTCACCGCGCAGGTGCACGCGCCGCGCGATGCGGATGCCCGCCTGCGCGCAGAAGTCCTCGAAGTCGGCGACCGTGAGGGGATTCGCCGGACGGCTGGTCTGCCAGGTGGTCGTGTACACCGCGTTGCGCGGCTTGCGGCCGCCCCACGCCATGTCGACGCGGTTCTTCCAGTAGCCGAAATTGACGAAGCCCACCGTGAGTGCCCGGCCCACCCGCAGCGCCTCCGCGATCACGCCGGCCGGCTCGGCGATTTCCTCAAGCGTGCGCGAGCAGATCACCCGATCGAAATGTCCGTCGGGAAACGCCTTCATGAAGCCCATCATGTCACCCTGGTACGCGGTGACCCCGCGCCGGACGCAGCTGGCGATCTTGTCGACGTCCATGTCCACCCCGACAACCTTCGCGCCCTTGGTCTGCGCGAGGAATTCCAGCAGCACCCCGCGCCCGCATCCGAGGTCCAGGATGCGCGCGCCGGGTTCGACCCAGTCGGCCATGACCTGCATGTCGACGGTGCGTTTGATCGCGGTCTTTTGCATCACGGAAAGAGAAAGTCCGAAGGGAGCGGATTGGGACGGAGGGCCGCGCGGGGGGCGAGCAGATTTCGCCGCGCCCTGCGGGCATCCGCCGGGCCGGGCGCACGGCTCAGCCCGCGCGGGCGAACGCCTTCGCGTCCCGCGCCAGCTTCTCCTCAAGGCTCCCACACACCAGCTCGCAGAGTTGGAACAGGGTCGGATCCGCGATCGAATAGAAGACCTGCAGCCCCTGCTTGCGACGCCCCAGCAGCCCGGCCTCGGCGAGGGCCTGCAGGTGCCGCGAGACGTTCGCCTGCGTGCCACCGCTCGCCTCCACCAAGGCCGTGACGGACTTCTCGCCGTCGAACAGCGCGTGCAGCAGCCGCAGCCGCATCGGCTCACCCAAGAGCGCAAACCGCCGCGCAATCATCTCCAACGCCTCGTCCGTCAAGGGGCGCATCAACGCCCGGCTTCCCGTCTTGCAGCTCATCGCCATGGCCACACTACATGAGCAACAAGTAATATAGCGCCAGCGTAATCCGCCGCCGGCCGGGCCGCCGCGTCACTTGGCGGCGTCGAGCTCCGCGATGAGCTTGGCCTTTTGGCGGTCGAGGACGGATTCGGTCACGGTCTTGAGGATGTCGCGGGCGCGGTCCTTCTCACCGCGGGCGAGGTGGATGCGGGCCTGATGGATGCGGCAGGTCTGCTGCTCGATGCCGGGTTTCACGCGGGACTCGAAACCCTGCCAGAAGCGCAGCGCCTCGGCCCAGTCGGGCTGGTCGACATCGTAGAAGGCGAGGCCGAAGCGATACGCGTAGCGCCAGTTGTCCGGCGCGAGGTTCATGGCCTCGCGGAAGGCGCTGATCAGCGCAGCGTCGAGTTTTTCGCGGGCCCACTCGCCGCTCTTGAGGAAGTCGTCCCGCGCCTCGGCCAGCAGCGTGCCGAGCTGGTAGTGGTAAAGGGGCTCCTTGGGTTCGAGTCGGATCGCCGCAAGGTAGTAGTTCACGGCCTCGAGGGGCTTGCCGTCCTCGGCGAGGTGGTTCCCGAGTTGGTTCTTCACCAACGCCATCTCGGGATTGAGCTGGTTGGCGCGGAGGAAGAGCGCGGTGGACCGGCGCCGCTCGTCGATGATCGGGTGATCGAGGAGCATTGCATAGCTCGCATACCCCGCCGCCTGATCGGGAAAGGCGCGCAGGTAGTCTTCATACGCGAAGCACAGTTCCTGCAAGGGCTGCCGGAGGTCCTCCAGTTCGTTCTGCGAGGCCTTGCGTTCCGCGGCGGCAAGCAGTTCGCGCTGGCGCGTCACGAGGGCCTGCAGTCGCTCCGCGGGATCACCTTCCGGCGCGGCCGAAAGCCAGGTCGCCACGCTCAGAAGCATCGCCAAACCGCAGGAAATCAGAGGGAAACGCATGGGAGGAGAAAGGAGTTGAACCGGTGCCGCGGACCACCTCAGACCCGCTCAACCGCCGAGAGTGCCCGCATAAACGTTCATGCGGTCGCCGCGAAGGAAGCCAACCAGCGTCTGCCCGGCCTCCCGGGCGAAGTCGACGGCGAGGCTGGTGGGGGCGGAAATCCCCACCACGCACGGGATGCCCGCGGCCAGGGCCTTCTGCATGAGTTCAAACGAGACGCGGCCGCTCACGAGCAGGATGCGGTCATGCAGGGGCAGCCGCCCGGCGGTGGCGGCCCAGCCGACAACCTTGTCGAGGGCGTTGTGCCGTCCCACGTCCTCGCGCAGTACATCCAATTCGCCCGAGGCGGAGAACAGGCCGCTCGCGTGCACCGCGCCGGTGGCCGCGAAGGAGGCCTGCGCGGCGCGCAGGCGCTGCGGTAGTTGGACCAAGACGCCCGGATCCGGCTGCAGTCCGGCCCGGAGCGGCGCGCAACGCGTGCGCACGGCATCGATGCTGGCCTTGCCGCAAAGGCCGCAGCTGGAGGACGCAAAGCTGTGCCGTTGCAGGCGATCCCAGTCCACCGACACGCCCGGCGCCAGCACCGCATCGAGGATGTTCCCTTTGCCCGCGTCGCCATCGGCACAGTACACGAGGTCGAGCACCGCGTCGGCTCCGGCTAGGATGCCTTCCGTGATGAGAAACCCCAGCGCCAGCTCGCGATCCTGCCCGGGCGTGCGCATGAGCACGGCGAGGCTGCGGCCGCCGATGCGCACTTCGAGCGGCTCCTCGACCGCCGTCACGTCTTCCTCCGCAACCACGCCCCGCGCCGGGTCCCAGCGGGTCAGTGTGATCGGACGGAGTCCGGGAGAAACGGGCGAAGGCGGCATTCCGGGCAGTCTGCCCGGGACCGGCCGCAGGCGCAACCCGGGAGCCGCGCCCGCGATCAACCCGTCATGAGCCCATCAGAGCGGGGAAAAACCGTCGCAGGGCTTCCCACACGACCGCACCCCAGAAAGCGAAGTAGCCCACCGTGCCGAGCAGGAGGGCATGGCCGAACAGGATCGCCACGCCGTCGCGCTCGAGGCTGCTCATCGTCAGCAGCACCACCGTCAACGCCGGCAAGGTGTTGGTGAACGGCGGGAACGGCGGCAAGGGGAGCATGAGCAGGAGGGCGGCGAAGAGACTGGCGAGGGCGTGCACCCGCAGTTTCCACGGGGCATCGACCACCCAGAGCCAGCGGGGTCGCAGGCGCCGTTCGAACCATTCCACCACCCGACCGCCTCCTTCGAGCACGCGCCCCACGATCCGGGGGGGCAGGCTGACCGCGCGGAGGCGGCGCGGGAGCCAAGGCGGCAGCCCGACCGCATAGCGTGCCGCGAGGACGGCGATGACGATCCCGAACGGGGTCGAGAGGCCGGGAATCGAGACCGGCGCGCAAAACGGCAGCGCGCACACCAGCATCAGCAGCGCCGACACCCGGCCACCCAGCGAATCCATCAGCTCACCCAGCGTCATCGCCGTCTCCGGCAGATGCTTTGCCCGATAGCGCAATTCCGCGCCCAGAGGCAGCGGAGCAGACGGGTCGGACGGCGCGGAATGATCAGCGGAAGACACGGTGCATCCATCGCATCATGACTTGGCGGGAAGGCAAGAACGGCGGAAATCCAACCCGCGGCACCGCGGGCGATTGCACCGGCCCGACAAACGGGTTTGCTCGATGTCCGATGCGTCGCGCAACCGCTTCCCTCGTTCTGGCGCAAGTCGTGCTTTCCGCCTTCCTGTGCGGGCTCATCTGGGTCGTGCAGGGGGTGCTCTACCCCTTGTTCGGCGCGGTGGGACCCGCGGAGTTTCCCGCCTACCACGCCGCCGAGATGAGCCGCATCACCTGGATCGTCGCGCCCGCCATGCTGGCCGAGCTGGGCCTCGCCCTCGCGACGCTCGTGCTGCATCGGCAGGAGCCGCTCGCGTGGGGAGGCGCCGCGCTGGTGGCCCTGCTCTGGGCCTCCACCGCGTTCGTCCAGGTGCCGCTGCACCAGTACCTCGTCCAGCGCGGCGCCGATGCCGCCGTGATCAACCATCTCACCGACAGCAATTGGATCCGCACCGCCGGCTGGACGGTCCGGCTCACCCTGCTGCTCGTCTGGCTGCGTCGCTTCCTCCGCACCCCCGCCTGATTGCGCTTTGCCGCCGCTCCTTACCCGCCCGCCGCCTCCGCACCCCCTTTTTTCGCATGAGCCAACCGACGGACCACGCCACCCGCCAGCGCTTGCAGCAGGCGATCAACCTGCGCCTCGCGCTGCTGGGCCATGCGACGCTCGATGATGCCGAGAGCCGGCCGTGGAGCCAGCTGACCGCCCCGATCCTCGCCCGCCACCGCGAAATCACCCGCCAGCTGGCCGACCGGCTCTGCCCGGCCGACGCACGCATCCAGCATTTCCTCAACCAGTACCTCAGCGACGTCGGCCCGGCCCCGCGACTCCCCGCCCGCACCTTCGTCCTCGATCAACCCGGCCTCGCCCGCGAACTCTCGCTGCCGCCCGACGCCGATGTCCACGAGTCGCCGCTGCTCAAGAGCTACCGCATCCACAACGGGGTGCTGCACAATCCGTTGACCGACCGGCGGACGACCCAGGGCGTCTTCCACGTCGCCGAGGGCGGGCTGCCGGTGCCGGACGACAAGTTCGCGGTGCCGAAGCTGGCCTTCTCGCGTCTGCTCGCCATTGCGCTGGATCCGCCGCGCGATCTCAACCGCCTGCCGTTCACCGCCCGCAATCCGCAACCGGCCGAGGGCTTCGTTTCCCTGCTGCTGCGCCCGCTCGTGGTGCCCGCGGTGCCCGGGGTCATCCCGGAGAAGCGCATGGAGATCCGCTTCTTCGTGCCCGGCTCGCTCGTCGCCAACCTCGACTTCGTCGAGGAAATCTTCGGCAACGCCGGCGATCCGCTGCTGCCCGAGAACGACGCCGCCCTCGATGTCGATGGCTGGAGCGGCCACAGCGGCTGCGTCATCCTCGCCCCGCACCTCGCCCGCGTGCCAAAGCACGCGCTCGGCCTGCCTCACTGGAATCTCGCCACCCCGCGGCAACGCCGCGACGGGATGTGCTGGAAGACCGAGGACGAGCTCTACAACGGGGGCTCCGCCTTCAAGGTCTGCGCCCGCGATGCCCGCGGGGTCATGGTCACGCTCATCGCCGACAACTACTTCGGGTACTGCAAGAAGGAGGTGAAGACCCAGATCAGCTACGCCGCCAATCTCCACGGCCTCGCCGAGGAGGAACACGCCGGCGGCGCCCTCGTCTTCCCGTCCTACGATCTCGGCCTCGACTTCGAGGCCTACGGCGACCCCGAGCACTACAGCATCGCCGATGTCATCGCCCGCCACCCGGGACGCTTTCAGCTGCAGCCGGAGGGACACGCCCTCGATCAGGTCCTCACCGATGTCATCCTCATCCCGGAGCAGGCCCACTTCAGCCTGAAGGACCAGCGCGTGTCGTGGATCAATCCCGACGGCGCCGCCCAAGGGATCCGCCTGCTCGCCGGCAAGACCTACATGCGCCCGGGCGGCTATCGCGTCCACCTCGAGGCCGACGAAGCCGATCCGTCCCGCTGGCGCCTCGTCGGCACCGTCGCCGAGGGGCTCGTCTGCCACAAGCCATGCACCGTCTCCGGCGGCGGGAAATCCGAAATCTCCAAGGCGATCACCGACTCCATCATGTCCGGGAGCGTCTTCGTCGCCGACTTCGACAAGGATATGGACGCCGTCGCCGCGATCCTCGCCCGCGACTACGCGGATCGCTTCCGCACCCAGCGCGGCGAGCCGGACCGCCGACCCATCCTCAGCCCGGCGCGCTCGTTCGGCAGCGTGATCAAGCTCCTCACGCCGTCGGCGGCCGACTACACCGACGCCTACAACGACTGGCTGCGCTCGCTCCCGCCGCACATCAAGGAACTGGTCTTCGTGATCAAGCGGTTCCACCGGCCGGAGTGGGGAGACCAGTGGCGGCGGCATTTCTCGGTCGACCAGATCAACGGCCGCCCGGCGAACGAACTCCGCCATGACGGGCGCAAGGTCGTGGTCAACACGCTGCGCGTCGGCTTCTCCGCCGACGGGGCGTGGCGCGTCTTCGGGCTGCGCCACGACTTTCATCCGGCGGAAAAGGTCCAGCTCGAGGACGACATCACCGCCTCCATCGTGGTCCCGGCCCACCAGGTCGCCCAGTCCCTGCTGCCTCCCTCGCAATCACCCCTGGCGCCCGGCACTGCGGTGAAGTTCGTCCAGAACTGCGAGACGCGGCTCTTCCAGCGTCCTGACGACGCGATCCATCGCGGCTACGACAACCAAGCGGAGGCCGACATCGCCAGCCCGGGCAACTTCCTGTCGAACTACGCCCCGCTGACGGCGGACGATGCGCGTGCGCTGATGGAGGATGCGATTGGCTTCTCCGCCTTCACCGCACCGATGCAGCAGCTGATCCGCACCGCTGCCGCCGACGGCGCCCGGCCAGGTTACTTTGTCTCCTCCGCCCATCCGCGGCTGGTGGATGGAAAGCCCTCGAAGAACCCGCGCTACCTGCAGCTTCGTCCCGACCTCGCGAATCCGCACCGCACCGCGCTGGCCCACCTGAGCCAGAGCCTGCGGCGGAAGCTCCCCGCGGGCGGCCCCGCGCCGCTCACGCCGGTGCACCTCGTCATCCCCGGGCGGCGCAACAACCCACCCGAGCCCGGCGTGCGCCCGCTCTGCGTCTTCAACCCGATCCACCACCTGGAGCTGCCCGAGCTGTTCATGGAATTCATCAGCTCGATGACCGGAAAGTCGCCCTCCACCACGGGCGCGGGTTCCGAGGGCGCGCTGACCAAGCTGCCCTTCAACGCGCTTCCCCCGATCATCGACCTGAACGCCGCGCTTGTTTCGCTGATCCTGACCGGCCACGACGTCTTTCTCTCCGCCGCGGGCTACGTCGGCCCGAAGGTGCGCGTCGACCACGACGTCAGCCTGCTCGTCCCCGAGGTCTTCGCCCGCATGAGCCCGCTCGAGCGCAGTGCGCGGCACCTGATCGACGAAGGCAGCCTTGAGCCCTGCCGCGACTTCGTTGTCGACGGCCGCACCGTGCCGGCCAGCCGGCTCGGCTACCGCATCACCAGCGGCTTCGTCCGCACCTACTTCGGCCGCGTCTTCGCGCATCCGCACGCCGTCTTCACGGAAGAGATGCTGCGGCCGGAGCTGCAGGACGCGGCGATTTTCGCCGACGGCATGGACAACATTGTCGCGACCCACCGGCGCGTGGCGGAGAGCTATTTCAACGACGGCAGCGCTGCGCTCGCCTGCCCGCCGCTGCGCGCCCTGCTGGAGATAATGGTGCACGGCAAGACGGCGGCGGGCGAGGAGCTGGGCTCCGCCACGGTGCGCCACCTGTTCACCCGCGAACACCTACTCGGGAGCGCGTGGTACGCGGCTCGCCTCGATACCCAACAGGCGGAGGACCAGCGCCGCTGGGCGCGCCATGTGCAGTCGCTGGAACTCTTCCTCGACCAACCGCACTACGCCGACATCGCTGCGCGGCTCGGCATCCGGGGCCGACTCATCCACGCCCAGCGCGAGCTCACCCGCGTCTCCTCCCCCGACCACCGCACCACGCTCGTCGGCACCCTCGGCCGCCAGCCGCTCGAGTGAGGCACGCGTTACGGGACGCAGCCGCAACTCCCGCAGGCATTAACACGAACGAGTCGTCGCCCGGCGCCCGGGCGGCGGCACCGGAGTGTCGCAGACCTGAAATTGCCACGGCGCGCACGCGTCAGCGGAGCGATTCGAGTAGGTACTCATGATCCGTGAAGGAGCGATCCGACCTCACTTCAGCATGTCCCGCAGCATCGGCAGCTGCGTGGAGATGAACACCAGTACGGAGAGACCGACGTAGAAGAGTCCGCAGAGCAGCAACCCCAGCTGGCTGTACCAGCGCGGCCGCACCGCCGCGGGGAGCAGGGTGCGATTCAAACCGAGCAGCTGGAAGGCCGTGACCCCCAGCGCGACGTTGTTCAGGTTCGCGACCACCAGCACCATGAGCTTCGGGGTGCCGTAGCGGGCGAAGATCCATGCTCCGAGGAATGACCACCCGACGTAGAGGACGAGGATGGAGTAGTACACGTAGCGGATCTGGTCGACCGCCAGCCGCTCGCGGGCCCGGCGGCTGACGGACCAGCAAACGTCCGTCCACATCCGCGTGAACGTATCCACGATCGACATCTGGCTCGGCAGCAGCACGAGCAGCCCGACGAGCAGCATGCCGATCCACAGCACCCCCGCGAAGGCCGCGGAGAACTGGGGCGCATTTCGCATCCCGTCGGCGGAGATCACCGAAAGCGCCCAGCGCATCTGCTCCGGATTCGAGGAGAGCGGCGAGTGATGGGAAAACTGGAGCGAGATCAGCGCGGGCAGGGCCATGCCGACGAAGCAGCCCGGTGCCCAGACCAGCACCTGATCCGAGAGGATGTACCTCCACCACGCGCGCCACCGGCGCAGGTTCTCGGCGGTCGGCGGAAAGGTCTTGCCGACGTGACTCAGCGTGACGTTCCGCCCGCCGACCGCGCTGGGGATCGCCCCGACCTTGCTGCCCATGCCCCACCCCTGATCCCGGACGAAGTTGCTGTAGAGCGCGTTGCCCAGCCCCCCGCCGCCCGCGTAGCCGGCGAAGGCACTGATGACCGCGATGCTCCCCAAGGCCACAACCGGCCAGGAGCCATCGGCGAGGAAGGCGGCGAAGACGTTGCGCACCTCCTCCCCTCCCTGCGGCGCCACGGTGGGCACCGCGCCGAAGCGCAGGAAACCGCTGCCGACCTTCCACCAGTTCGACGCGTCGACGAGAAAGATCCCGACGATCAGGCAGAAGCCGAGCACGACGAACACCTTCACGGCCATGACCGCCCGCAGCGAATTGTAGACCTTTCCGCCCACGCAGATCGGGATGATCACCAACGCGAGACAGAGGTAGGCGTAGGTCGTGACGAGCGACGCGTCCGCCGATGACGGGGGCCGGCCCAATTGCAGGGCGACGACCGTGGCGCCCGCGTGGGTCGACAGCGCGGGAATCAGCGACCCGACCGAGAGCAGCATCAGGACGCCAACCCAGAAACGGGGCCCCGGCCAAAGTCGGGAAAAGCCGGTTGTGACCGGCTCGCCGCAATACAGCGCGTAGCGGCCGCATTCGATGTTGTAGAAGACCTGCAGGACGATGGCGATGGTGGCGAGCCACAGGAGCGATCCGCCGTAGCGGTTCGTGATGTCGGGGCCGAACAGCCATTCGCCCCCGCCAATCTGCATGCCCATCATGACCAGCCCCGGGCCGATGAAGCTCCGCCAATTTTTCCAGCCGAGCGGCTGGGGCTCCGGCAAGTCGTCGCTCCCCCACGCCGGCAGTCCGTTCCCGGACGCACGATCAGGAGCGGGACGTTCACCCGGGGGCATGGCTGGAGGTTACCGCGGACGCGACGCGCCGTCCGCCGTTTTTGGTACGAAATTCAACGATTTCCCGTCCACCCAAATCCAAAGGGGAAAGGGTTGGGAGAGCCCCGCGCCCACCGCACCCGCGCGGCAAACTCCGATCGCTGTGGAATGGTAGCGACCGACTGCGGCAGCGGCATGTCGTGAGGACGCTTCTCCGATGAAAAAGCACAGTAACGACAAAAACCGGGGCCGGGTGTCTTCACCTCGAAGTCTCGCTCCATTCATTCGAGATGCAGTTCGACTTTCTCGACCTTCACGCCCCTGGAAGGCGGGTACGGACCCTTGCGGTTCACCGAGATGTCCAGGCTGTTCTTGCCGCGCCTGAGGATCTCCGTGGGTACGAGGAACTCGACACGAGTGAGCTTCTGGGTGGCGGTGTTCTTGACCAGCGTAATCGGTGTCACCGTGGCGGGCTGGGGATCGGGGGAAAATATGCGCGGATCCTTCCACTCCGCATCGACAAGATCCTGCCTCAAGGCGGTGCCGTTGAGCAGCACGGTCACCTCATCGCTTCCAAAATGCTGAAACAGCACCAGTCGCAATCGCGCTTCGGCGCTAGCTTGAACCGGCTCCCAGACGGGTAGCGTGAGCCTGCAGGGAGCTTGATCGTTCCTCAGTTCGACGGGTAAAGGTGCAGCATGGTTCGAGGAGCCGTGTCCTTCGCCGTGGGCATAGCCGCCACGCCGGTCAATCGCGTAGTACCGTGCCTTGCCACTCATCGTGGAGAGGCTGCCAATCGTGGAGAAGACCTGCAGGTCCCTCGTATCTGCCTCCGTCAAGCCCAGCTTCACCGCCTGCTCGGGCGAACCGATGGTTCCATTGAACGTCGCTACCCCATCTGCCCCTTGGTAAAGATAGTTTCCGAAGACGCCGCGCATCAAGTCGAGCGACTGATCGCCGTGGTAGCCGTCCGTGGCATGATAGCAGTCGAAGCTCGGCATCAACTTGACTGGGGCTCGCCCCACGGCTTTGCGGAAGGAGGCCACATCCACGTTGATCGTGCGGGTGCCGAGGATCAGCACATCGACCAGGCCCTCCCTCGCCCACGCCTCGATGTCGA
>CAZEJZ010000040.1:0-12205 GCA_964512415.1 uncultured Opitutaceae bacterium | reverse complement strand
ACTATTAATAACCAACAAACTTCCGGCAGCACCAGCCGCCGCAAAGACCTGAATTCGCCCCTGATCATGCCGTGACCCTAGCAGAGTACCCGAGCACTGGACAAGCGGGCAACAGGTGGACCTCCGGCACGATCTTCTTGGACGCGCGGCCGCCCCAAACCTCTACACCCGACTTCTCCGGGGAGGACTTTTTCTTCAATGTCGGATTCCGCGCTTGTTTTCCCGCGTTGTGGGGAATATGCGCGACGAAGACCAACCTGTCAGGCCCCTTGAGTTCGATCGTCACAGCCTCCCCTGTTTCTCCGCCTGTAGGCGAAACTCCGTGCTCCGACCAGTCGGAGTGGTTTCGGCAGGAGGTGCATGCGCACGACGATCATTTGAAGGCCTACTTGCGGACCTCTTTTCCGACGGTCCGGGATGTCGACGATATCGTGCAGGAATCCTACCTGCGCATCTGGCGACGGCAGTCGATCCAACCGGTCAGGACCGCCAGGGCGTTTCTTTTTACCATCGCCCGTCGGCTGACGATCGACTTACTGCGACGGGAGCAGTGTTCGGTGGTTGAGGTGGTAGAGGATTTGGAGACAGTGACCGTCGCGGAAGAGGGTAAGTCGACCGCCGAGGTCGTCGCCGACGCGGAAATCACGGCCCTCCTCGTGGCGGCAATTGACGCGCTCCCGGCGCGATGCCGGGAAGTCGTGATATTGAGGAAATTCAAACTCCTCTCCGCCCGCGAAACGGCACTCCAACTCGGCCTGAAAGAGGCCACGGTGGAAATGCAACTCTCCCGGGGCAACGCCCGGATCCGCGCCTACCTCGCCGGGCACGGAGTTACCTCGGTTCTTGGCCATGACGAATAATCGTGCAGATTTTTCGAGCGAGATTGCTGCCATGGCGGCACGCTGGGCGGAGCGCTTCGTGAAGGGAATGTCGGAGTCGGAGAAAACCGAGTTTAGGGCTTGGCTCGCCGCCGATCCGCGGCATCCCCGGGCTCTGGCGCAGGCGAATCGAAACCGGGTTGATTGCGATTGGGCCTGGCAGGCCGGAGTGGCGGACGAGGTGGTGGCGCGCCTCGATGAACGCGCACGTCATCGACGCCGGCGCCGGCGCCAGGCGCTGGCCGGGGCGGGGGCCGCGGCGCTACTGTGCCTCGTGGGGTGGGTCGGGCAGGCGGTTTGGTCGGCGACTAAGAGCGATGCCGGGCGGATGGGCTCCTCCTTGGTCGTCGCCAGTCCGCGGAAGGAAGTCCTGCCGGATGGCTCGGTCGTGGAGCTCAGGGGCGATGCCCGGATTGCGTCCGACTTCGGCGGCAGGGAAAGATCCATTTCGCTTCTCCAAGGCACTGCCTACTTTGAAGTGGCTAAGGATCCCAATCGACCATTTGTCGTGCGGATGGGACGCGTGGCAGTCCGGGCGGTGGGCACGGCCTTTGCCTTGGAACTCGCAGCCAACCACGATTTGTCGGTCCTAGTCACCGAAGGGCGGGTCGGCGTGCACGCTCTTTCCGCGGCGGATCCGTCGGCAGCGCTCCTCCTGCAGGATGCCATCGTTTCGCTCGATGCCGGCAAGGCCGTATCGCTCCAGACGGGGCAACAGCTGAAGGACATTCCAGTGGTGAAATCGGTGAACGAGGAGGAGCTGCGCACCCGCACTTCGTGGCGAATCCCGCGACTGGAGTTTTCGTCGACACCCCTGCGCGACGTGGTGGCGCTGATGAATCAGCACAACGCTCGCAAGGTCATCCTCGGCGACAACACCGTGGGGCAGGTCCGAGTGAGCGGCATTCTGAGTGCCGAAAAATTGGACGCTCTCGCAGACATGCTAGAAACCGAATTCGAGGTTCGTGTGGAGCGCCGTCCGGAGGAAATCGTACTGCGCAGCAAGGAATAGCGACGGCCTCGATTCATCCCGTACACGCCGGCGGGCAATCGGCTGGAAAATTGTGTAGAGGTTTGACGCCGTGGTGCGTGGTAGAGGGTGCGGCCCGAGTTCTTTTCGGGGCGCGAAACCCTGACACCTGTGCAGTTGCCCCCTCATCACCGAATTGCCGGACGGACCGTTTGGGTCCGCGCCTTTGCCTGCTGGCTCGGCATCATGGCAACCGCTGCATGGGTGTCCGCCGGGGAGCCAGAGAAGCGTAAATTCGATGTGCCGGCGGATCTGGCGGAAAGGTCCCTGCGCGTATTTTCGGTGCAGTCGGGATCTGAGGTGCTGTTTTCCAGCGACGCGGCGAGCGGCGTGAGAACCAACGCCATCAAGGGTGAATTCCTGCCGGGCGAGGCCGTGAAAAAGATGCTGGCCGGAACAACCCTTTACGTGCGGGACGAGCGGGACGGTGTCTTTCGCATTGCGGCGACCCCGCCCCCAAAAGCCCCCGGGGCGGCCCTGAAACCGGGCCAAGTCGACCGCCCCGGTGAAGCCAAGTCCGGTGCCCGCTCACGCGACCCTCCGCCTGCCCCGTCGTCCGCCGCGCAGACCAACCAACTTCAGACCTCCCAACCCCGACACAACGAATCTCCTCCTGTGAACAACCGTAATCTACTCTCATTTCTCGCCGGCTGGCTCGCTGCCAGCGCCGCGGCCGATGCCCAGACCGCATCCACATCACCCAAGGACGAAGCCGTCGCGCTCTCGCCTTTCCAAGTAACTTCAACGCAGGACAAAGGATACCTAGTCACGGATTCGGGTTCCGCGCTTAGAACCCGGCAGGACTTGCTGGATATCCCTCAGGCGGTGCAGATTTTGTCCAGAGATTTTATCAAGGACACCGGAGCACTTGATACCGCTGCCGTGCTGCAGTTCGCTGGTGCGCAGGCGCGGGAATCCGGTGAATTCTTCACCTTCCGCGGCCAGGGACTCGGCTATGCTTTGATTGACGGCATGGCGGATCGCACGCCGTATGCGGACAACGTGTTCGTCGACTCCTACCAGGTTGTGAAGGGTCCGGCAGCGGTGTTTTATCCAAACACGTCCCTCGGTGGTGTCGTGCTCAAGGACACCCGCAAGCCCCTGCCGACTAGAATGAATACCCTGACGCTCAGGGCTTTTGACTATGGCTTAATTCGAGCGGAGATCGATTCCACGGGGCCAATCGGGCGGCTGGGCGATACGAAGGTTGGCTATCGGTTGACCGCCGCGGTTCAGGACGGCGACTCGCAGTGGGAGAACGTGAAAGACAAGCGGATTGTGGCGCATAGCGCGCTGCGTTTCGATCTCAAGAATACGACGGTGATTCTTTCGCTCGATAAGCAACTGATCACCCGTCCCTCGAATCCGACGGGTGTGATCACTCCGGACGGAAGCATTTGGCAGGGCGGCAGTCGCCGCAAGAAGGGCATTGTCCCACCGGGAACCGGTGAAACCTTTGATCATACGGGGTTTCGCGCCATGGTCATCCAATCGTTTTCAACGAATTGGGATGCCCGGTTGATCGCTGGGGCCAACAACTTCACCCGGAAAGGTACCATCGTCATCCCGGCATATGGCGCAAACTTCCAGACCCGTCAGGTGGGGTTGATGAACCGTTTCAACAATGCCGCCCTTGAGGATTACTCTCTGGTCGCCGAAGTTAACGGGAAATATGAAGTCTTGAAGAGGAAGAACCAGAGCACCTTCGGTTTGATCCTTAATAACGCGCGGACCCTGAACCGATTCTGGGTGAATCCCAATTTCGGCGGCCCCAACCAACCTCAGAAGTGGGTCTCGTTGGATACCTACGATCTGAATGCGATCACGTCTTCCGTGCTTTACGATCGGTCGGCCTATCCCCGCCCGGCGATTCCGGGATCGCGCCAAGTCAATTACTACGGAAACGCATTCTTCCAGCAAATTGTCGAAGTGGTGCCAGACCGGCTTTCTCTGGTTGGCGGTGTGTCAAAATACGTGAACGACACCCGGGTTGAGTCCAATTATGCAGCGATCCCGCTGACGGCCACCTCCACCAATTCATGGCTGACCCTGCACCGCTACGGTTTCGTGCTCAGTATCACCAAGGGCATTCGTGTCTACGGTCTCGATTCAACCACCTCTCTGCCGCCGAATTCTGCTCGGACCCAAGACGGCTCGGCACTCAAGCCCGCCAGCGGGAAGGGCAAGGAAATCGGCATTAAGATGAACCTGTTCGAAGGCCGGGTATTCGGTAATCTGGGCGTGTTCGATTACACGACCTCGGGTGGATCCGGCGGCATCGGCGGTTTCTTCCCCAACGGCGAGGCCTGGGTTCTCGTTGGTGGCACACGCCGTTCCAAGGGCTGGGACATGGACCTGGCCTTTAAGGTTACCCAAAACTGGCAGGTGATGGGTAACTACTTCGAATCGAACGGCTCGACTGATGACAAGGGCCAACCCGTGCTCGATGCTGCGAAGTCCACGTGGAGCTTCTTCACCCGCTACAATGTGCCTAAGATGCGGATATCGTTTGGCGGTGGCGCCAACTATACCGCTGGTCGCAACGTGACCAGCTCCGGCATTACCTATCCCACCGGCCAGACCAAGCCGCCGCGGATGCCGGTCGTCGATGGAACGTGGACGACGGCTTTCATCAACTACACGCACAACAAACATCTCAGCTTCAGCCTGACTTGCGTTAACGTGCTCGACGAAGATTATCCCTACGGTTGGCAGGCGGCCTATCTGGTCGATCCGGTGCCGCCGCGGGCCTTCTCGCTCTCTGCCACGTACAAGTTTTGACTACGGTCGGTGGCCGATTTCGCAAGACGGCCATCGCCACCCCGAAGTAGCGAGCGCCGGCAGCGGTCACAGAATGCTGACTCTATTCTGTGCGTCGCTGTCGGTTCCCGCATCGCTCCCCGAGGTGGTCGCGATTGCCGGTTCGGCCCAAGACTCGGTGAGTTCGCTTTCGGGCACGGCAGCCAAGGAGCGGCTGGAGCAGGCGCAAGCCGCGCCCAGGCCAACTTTAGCTGACGTGCCGCATCGGCGTCAGAAAATGGACTTGTGGCAGGCGGCTTCGTCCGCGCCGTCGCTGATGGTCTCCTACATTCACGTCGGCGGCTGTAACTCCGAGGGTAGGGGCAATGTTCACTAGCATCTCCATGTGGCGCCTCCTTGGGCATCAGGAATCTCCGTGGTCACGGTAAACTACCGACTCCTGCAGGACGCTTATGCTTGGAGGTGGGATTGCGCTAGCGCGGGGACGGCAAGGTCGGCCATGACGATATCCAACACGATCTCATGGAAGCCCTCTGCGGGGCCCCGGCGATCGTAGCACCTCAAAGCCCGGCACCTCCGTGAGTGTCTCGGGCTGGATCCGATCTGTTCAGTAAGTTGTTCGCTGTTTGTCCCGCGTCCGCCTGCGGTTCGGAGCCTCGAGGCGACGCCCTAACCTCCACCAATAAAAATGAAATCCTACGTAAGCATTTCCAGTCTCGCATTGGCCTGTGGTCTGGCACTAGCGCAGGCCCGAGCCGGGGAGCGTGTGTTGTTTGCCTTCGACGATCACAGCATACCCTGGCAGCATAATTTGAAGGTGACTCTCGTGCAGGCGACCAAGCACCCGGGAAACCCCGTGCTGCGACGCGGGCCGGAAGGCGCGCCCGACCACGGGCATGCCGCACTCTACGGCACGGTGGTCAAGGTGGGCGACAAGTTCCGCATGTGGTATCTCGCCATGAGTCAGAAGGCGTTCGTGAAGGGACAGGCTCCCGACTTCTGGCGGCCCATGTGCTACGCCGAAAGCACGGATGGCGTTAACTGGACGAAGCCGGAGTTGGGCTTGGTGGAATTCAATGGCAGCAAGCGAAACAACATCTGCCTGATCGAGGGTGAGCCGTTCTCGCTTACGCGGGTGGACGACTTTCTGTCGGTGTTGCACGACGAGGAGGACCCTGATCCGGCGCGCCGTTACAAGGCCTTGTTCATCGCCCATGTGCCGTTGGAGGACATTCCCGGCGGGATGAGCAAGATCGGTAGACAGGAGAAGCGCATCTGTTCCACCATCGCGGCGACCAGTGCCGATGGCCTCAAGTGGAAGGTCGTCGGAAATCGTCCGACCAATGCGGGTGGAGAGCGCTTTGAGGTCACTAGCCTCTATCGCTTCGGCGAATTCTATTATGCCACCGGCCAGCTCCTGTCGCCGTGGGCCTGGCTGCCGGACGGCAGCGATTCCGGGCGTGTGATGCTCGCCTACCGATCCCCTGATTTCCAGAACTGGTCGCAGGCCAAGGCATTCGCCTTTGCTCGTCCCGGCCAACTCACGGCCCCTCCCCTCAAGGGACAGCAGACCCACATGGGGGCGGGCTTGTGGAATCGCGGAAACGTGCTGGTCGGGCTGTACGGCATGTGGCAGGACGCCGCGGTGCCCCCCCCGCCAGGTTCAGCCTCGCACCTGCTCGGTGTTCACATCGATCTTGGCCTCGTGATCAGCAACGACGGCATTCATTTTCGCGAACCGGTCACTGACTTCAAGGTCATCCCGCGGGGCGCGGAGGGCGAGTGGGACGATGTCGCCCTCATGCAAGGACATGCCTTCGTGAACGAGGGCGAGAAGACGATGATGTGGTATGCGCATTGGGATACCGGTGGCAAATTGAAGACGATGGACATCGGTCTCGCCACGCTGCGGCGCGATGGCTTTGGCTACCTTTCTCCCAAGGAAGACGACAACGACGCCCATTTCATCACCGCGGCCCTTACGGCAGGAAAGCGGACGAGGCTCTGCCTGAACGTCGAGGGGGCCACGGAGGCTGCGCCGGTCACGGTGGAGTTGCTCGATGCTCGTGATCAGCCGCTGGCCGGTTACTCGCGGGCGTCTGCGTCCCGGATTGTCACCAATGGCGTTCGTCAGGAAGTCATCTGGGCACAGGGCCGCGGAGCTGACCTTCCCGTGGGGCAACCGTTTGCCGTCAAAGTGACGTTTCCGGTCAAGAGCGAGGCACGCGTTTACGCGCTCTATCTGGTCGATTGAACGCCGCTTCCCGCTGTTGCTGTGTAACTCCCCCGAGACGAGAGGAATTGCTGATGAATTACTCCCATTTTTCCGCGATGGCCCTTGTGATGGTCGTCGCAGTTGGAAACGCGGCTGCTTCTGCCGTCGGTGCCGGGGCGGCAGCTCTGGATGTCGCCGGCGGCATCCCCTCTCCCTGCAGCTCCGACCAGTGGATCAAGCGCGGTGTAGTGCTCGAAGGAAACGGTTACGGATTCCAGAACTTCAATTCCCCGGCGGAGCCCCTCTCCGACGGGCGGTGGAGGATCTGGTACGGAAACTGGCTGCCTACGCCGAACATCGGCGTGGCCGAGGGGGTTCCCGGTGGGCGGATGGTGAAACACGACGCCGTTCTCTCTGTCGGGGAGCCAGCGGATGCGCCGCTGGCCATCGGCAATCTGAACGAAGGCTGGCGGCCAGTTCAGCCGATTCATCTCAAGCTCAAGGATGGCCGTCACCGATTGTACTTCTGGGTGCATGCACCCAAGCAGCGGGTTGTCCGATTCCTCGCGGCGGACAGTACGGATGGTCGCCGGTATCGCGTGATCGACCCGCACAAGGGGCTTCTCTACCACCCGCATGATCGGGCGGTGGAGTTCGTGGGCACGACGCCCACGGGGCTGAAACTGGAGGCCAAATCCGAGCAGGTCATCCAGCGGTATCCGCGCCCCGCCCATGAGCCGAAAGCCCCCCCTGAGCTGGTGGCAAACGACTCGGTGACAGTTTACCAGTTGGAGGACGGGTCCTTTGAAATGTACCTGAGCGGTCTAGTCTCCCTCGCGAATGACGATCCCCGTCTAGCCACCCAGCAGAACGACAATCTCAAGGGTAGTCTCCGGGCAGTCGATCGCATGGTGAGCGCGGATGGCCTGAGCTGGCATGGCCGGCGTCGTGTGATCGAACCGGATGCCGACGATCCGATTGACCAGCAATTCTATTACCTGAATGTCACGCACACTCCCCAGGGCCGCGTGGGGATGCTGGGTCACTATCGCTTGTATGCGCAGACCATGGATGTGGAATGGTGCTACTCCAAGGACGGCATCACTTGGACCCGGCCGCACCGCAAGCCATGGATCAAGCGTGGGGAGCCTTATGAGTCCGGCGACTCCTATACCATCTATCCGGCCACCTCGCTCGTCCATCACGACGGCATGTGGTGGCTCTTTTATACGGGGACAAATTATGCCCACAACGTGAAGTGCAGTCACGGCAGACCCTCGTCCTCCCTCATGCTCGCCCAGACGAAATCCCTCTGGCAGCAGGCACCTGCAACCGCGTCACGCTGAAATCCCTCAACGATCCTTCCGATGCTCCCCTCGCTTTCGCTCCTTTCCGTTGCCAGAATCGCTCTGGCACTCGCTAAGTACGCCAAGACCGCGAACCTGCTGGGCGCGCCCGCGGTTTTGTTGCGGACCTTCGCGTCCCCGACGACGGGGCACGATAATCTTGACGCTAAGTCAGTCTAGGGCCTGGAGAGCATGTCGTTTGAACGGGCACTGCAGCGCCTAGGCGGAGAGTTGCAGGGGGAGCTGCGAAAGCCGGCCGAACGGCACCCGCTATGCACCCGCATGATTGGCGGCATGCCCGCGGCGCCCGCATCGGGGTTCCACCGCGGCGACGACACGCCGCTCGCACTGACGCTCTGTGTCCGGAACATGCGCGAACCCGGCGTGACGGAGGGGTCGTGCGTCTAGATCATGCTGGCGTACGAAGACGCGCATCTCGCGCAGCCCCTTGAGTCCGCGGCGGCCGTCCTTCCATGCACCGAGCGGGTCCTTACCGTCGACAAGGTGCCTGAGGAATCTGGCGTGTCGCATGGTCAACGCCGCTTTGCTCCTCCAGCCTGAACCCATTCGCCTATGATCTCCACAACTACCGGATGGGTGCGGTCGGCTTGTATCATTCTCGGGACTGTCTTGGCGCTCCCTTTCGTGTTCGCGCAGTCACCGGCGGTAGAGGGCGCAGCGAAATTTCGGGTCGCCATCGTGGGTTTGGTGCACGGGCACGTGCGCGGGATACCGGCCCAGCTCAAAGCCAGACCAGACTTCGAACTGGTGGGGATCGCTGAGCCGGATGCCCGGGTTGCCCGCGCGTTTGCGGAGAAACATCAGCTGGATGCCGCCCTCTTCCATGCGGATGTCGACGCCATGCTGCGCGCGACGTCGCCGCAGGCAGTGATGGTGTTTACCAACACTTACGACCATCGTGCGGTGATCGAGGCCTGTGCCCGCCACCGCGTGCCGGCCATGGTGGAAAAGCCGCTAGCGACCACGTTTGAGGATGCGCAGGCGATTGAAGCGGTGGCGGCGAAGGCCGGAATCCAGGTGCTCGTGAACTACGAGACCACGTGGTATCCGAGCAACCTCGCGGCGCATGCCCGGGTGAGGAGCAATGCGATCGGGAGCATCACGAAGATCGTGGTGAATGACGGCCATTGGGGCCCTGCAGAGATCGGCGTCGATCCGGAGTTCCTGGAGTGGCTGCGTGATCCAAAGCTGAATGGCGGCGGAGCGATGTTCGACTTCGGCTGTTATGGTGCCAATCTGGCCACCTGGCTGATGGATGGAGCGCGCCCGCGCACGGTCACGGCCGTCGCCCAGCAACTGAAACCCGAGCGTTACCCACGGGTTGAAGATGAATGTACCATCGTGCTCGCCTACGATCGAGCCCAGGCGATCATCCAGGCATCGTGGAACTGGCCTTTCGCGCGCAAGGACATCGAGATTTACGGGCGCTCAGGCTACTTGATCGCTCCGAACAAGGCGGAACTCCGGCTTCGGCTTGGCACAGATAAGACGGAATCGACCGTGGTTCCACCGCCGTTGGCAGCGGCCCAGAAAGATGCACTCGCCCACCTGCGCGCCGTCGTGATGGAGGGCGAGAAGCCCAACGAGCTCTCATCCCTGGAAAACAACATGATCGTCACGGAAATCCTCGATGCCGCGCGCCGCTCCGCCGCATCGGGTCGGACGATCGAGCTGCCGCGAAAGCCCTGACGCCACCTGCGAGACGATGCCGATCGCACTCTCTTTCCGTATTTCACGCTGCACCTGGCGTAGCCTTCCCGTTGCTTTGCTGGCCTTGGCGATGGGCCTGCCGGTCGGGGCTGAGATCCGTGTACCTGGAATTTTCAGCAACAACATGGTGATTCAGTCGGGGATGCCGTTTGTCATCCATGGCTTGGCAGCGGAAAGTGAGCGGGCGGTGATCGAGGTAAGCTGGGGACAGTCACCGCAAACGGTTACCGGTGATGCCCGGGGTCGATGGCGGGCAACGTTCGAACCGCCGACCGCCCCGGGCCCGCACGAGATCACGATCCGCGGGAAGAACACCATCCGCATCAAAAACATCCTGTGCGGGGAGGTTTGGCTTTGCGCGGGACAGTCCAACATGGCCATGCCAATGGCGTACAAGAACAAGGATAATCGCGGCGTGGTGAATCAGGAGACGGAGATCCGGCGCGCCAATTATCCTGAGCTGCGGTATTTCCTCGTCTCGCGGGAAAAGAACTCCTCATCGACTTCAATTCTGGCTGATGCGGAGGGGGAGTGGAAGATTTGCACGCCGGACACCGCGGGGGACTTTTCCGGCGTTGCTTACTTTTTTGGCGAGCGACTGCACGTCGCCTTGCGACATCCCGTGGGCCTGATCGACAATTCCTGGGGTGGCACGTTCATCCAGTCGTGGATGAGTCCGGCGGCACTGGAGGCGGATCCTGACTTTGCGGCGCACCTCGACTGGGCCAGAAACGGCATGGAGGAGCTTCCGGCGGAGCAGAAGAAATACGAGGAGCAGTTACAGTCCTGGCGGGAGAAGGGGGCGACTGTCGATTCGAAGCCGAGCCCGCCGTATTGGCAGAAGGGGCACCGCAATATCCCGTCCGGTCTTTATCATGCCCGAGTCGCGCCGCTTTTCCTCACCGCGATCAAAGGCGTGCTTTGGTACCAGGGGGAGGCCAACGCACCCAAGGCCTGGCTCTACCGAAGGCTTCTGCCCGCGATGATTCGGGACTGGAGAAAGGGATGGGCCCAAGCCGATCTGCCGTTCCTCGTCGTGCAGTTGCCGTTAAATTTCAATCCGGGTGAATCGGCCAAGGTTTACGAACCGTCCGCTTGGGCGGAGCTGAGGGAAGCGCAATTACTCACGTCGAAATCCATGCCGCACGTCGCGTTGACGGTTGCTCTAGATGTAGGCGAGGATCATATCCATCCGCGCAACAAACGTCCTGTAGGGGAGCGACTGGCGCTGACGGCGCTGGCTACCGTGTATGGGCAGGGGCTCGTTTGGTCAGGCCCGTTATACTCGGGCATGAGCATCGAGGGCGACAAGATCGTCGTCCGCTTTTGTGAAACCGGTACGGGATTGCGGACGTCCGACTGGCAGGAGGTCAGGGGAGTAGTCCTGGCGGGAGAGAACCGCCAATTTCATCCCGCCCAAGCGAGGATTGTAGGTGACACCCTCGTCGTACAAAGCGCCGAAGTGCGCGCGCCGGTTGCGGTCCGCTATGCGTGGGCGACCTACCCCAACGGCAACCTGTCGAATTGCGAGGGTTTGCCGGCGGCGCCGTTCCGTTCCGACTCCTGGCCTGAATCGACCTTCGGACTCAAGTAGGAAGGAAGCAGACCAATCGCACGCACGGTAATGATATCGGCCAAACCGATCCGCCGCCTGTGCGCCGCGTTCACCCTTTTTGCGTCGATCGCCTCCGCCCCCTGGTTCTTCCGCAGCGAGTCGGCGAGGATTTTCTTCGACTCGCTGTTCTTGCGCGTCAGTCCCGTCGAGCGCATCGCCTCGTTGATGTCCACCATGTCAGACGCGCGTTTCCGACAGTGAAACGTGAGTTCGGAGAGGTCCGATCCTGTCAGACCTCAATGAGGTTCTTGCCGCTGTCGGCCGCTCGCGAGATGGGCATCTTTGCCGCGGTCGTGTGTCGCTTGCCTTGCTTGCTCCGGGTTCACTTCTGCGGGCCCGACCACCACCGCCGGCGAATCAACGCTTGGCGGTCACCTCACATTTAACGACGCGCTTTCGCGATGGCCAGGTGCCACAACCGGATGTGATTCCGCGAGCGTCAAAGTCGTACCTTCGTTCTGTGACGGGCCCCAGCGACTTACGGATTCCAATCAGACGGTCGCTCGATTCGGAAGGGAAGGAAACCGCCGGCGATCGACCTCGCGAACGTGCGGGCGCTCCGCGATGCCGCGGGCGACTTGGTCACTCCCCAAGGTGCTCGCTTCGCCGTCGCGGACGACGCCCGCAACG
>CAZEJZ010000039.1:0-12330 GCA_964512415.1 uncultured Opitutaceae bacterium | reverse complement strand
AGGATCACCAGCCGGCGCAGGGCGTGAACCCATTGGCACATGCGGAGGAGAAAATGGGTGGTGTTCGCCGTCATTCGCGAAGGCTCCGGGTGGCCAAGCGGCCGAACGCGAAACCCTCAGGAAGTGAGACGAACCAAGTCAGCGGATAGGCTACGCGACGATGGGGAATCGTCTGTTCATGGTTTCACGACTGCGGCGCCACCGGACCGCCGCAGCACGACGCGGTTGGGCCCGGGGCGCTCGGCCACCATCTCCCCTCCCGCCGTGAGCAGGCGTACGAACGCCTCGACGTTCTCGGCGCGGAAACTGCCGCCGATCGGCAGCACCGCCAAATCGGGATCGCCCAGCTCAAGCTGCACCGGATTCCGACGGTTGAACTGCTCGATCGCGTCCGCGAGCGGCGTATCCGCAAACACCAACCGTGGGCCCTGCCAAGCCAGGGACTCCCGCACTCCCTCCGGCGTGACGCGCTCAATCCGGGGCGCCAGCTCCGACTCACCGAGGGCCACCCGCAGCGGCACCGGAACGACAAGGCGATGATTCGCCACCAACTCGGTCGCCACGCTACTCTGGGCGGGCTCGGCCGCCGGCACGGTCTCGACCGCCCGCACCTGCCGTGAATCGGCCACCGCCACCCGTCCCTCGGTCACGAGAACCTCGATGTCCTTCGTCCCGAGACGCACGTTGAACGCCGTGCCCACCGCCCGCACCGCCAGTGCACCAGCGTCGACGACGAAGGGGCGGCTCCGATCCTTCGCCACCACGAAGTGGGCCTCGCCACGCACGAGACGCACCCGGCGCTGCGCGGTCGTGAAACGCACCTCCACCTCGCTGGAGGCATTGAGCTCCACATTCGAGCCATCCGGAAGGGCGACCCGCTGGTAGCCGTCCTGCGTCGTCGCATAGACCTGCCCGGCATCCGGCGGCACCGAACCCAGCCTCCCTTTCAAGCTCATCCCCACCAACACCACACACACGAGTGCCGCCGCGCCCGCGAGCGCCGCCGGCCACCGCCAGCGCGATGCGGGGCGCGACTCGCGGGCTGAGCCGAGCAAGTCCCGGTCCGGATGGCGCGAGGCTTCCGGGCGGAAATCGCGCAGCCCCGCGAGCGCCGACCACGTCGCCTCCAGACGAGCCACCGCCGCCTCGTGCCGCGGATCCTCCGCGCGCCACCGCGCAAACTCCGCCGCCTCCGCCGACGACAGCCCGTCGTCACGCTGCGCGATCCACGCCGCCGCCCGCGCCTCGATCGACTCCGAGAACGAGGGCCGCTCCCCCGGATTCAGGTGTTCCCGAGTCATGACACCCCCCTCGCCGAAAGATACTCGGCGCACCGCCGCATGCCTTTCGCCAGCTGCGCCTTCACCGTCTGATCCGAGATCCGCAGCTGCGCCGCGATCTCCTTGTGCGAAAGTCCATAAAGCATTCTCAGAGTCATCACCTGCCGACAACGCACGGGTAGCTGCCGCACCGCCGCCGCCAAGAGCGCGAGTTCCTGCTGCCGGTTCACCGCCTCGGCGGCATTCGGTGCCTCCTCCAGCGCCCCGACCTTGGAGATGTCCTCAACTGAATCGATCCTGACCACGCGGCGCCGCCGGAAGAAATCCAACGCCGCATTGCGCGCCGTGGTGAAGAGGAACGCCTTCGCATAACTCACCCGGCCGTTCTCCCGCGCCCGAATCAGGCGCACATAGGACTCCTGCACCAAGTCATCCACGTCCGGAAAGCCCGGGAAGACGCTGCGCAAATACGCCCGAAGAGAGCGTTCGTGCGGCTTCACCTCGTCGGCGAACCACCGCGCAACCGTCTGCGCGGGAAGCCGGGCCGTATCTGAGTCGGGAGGGCTCACGCGATGTCCCTCTTGAACAGGACGCCCGCCGCGCAGAGTCCAGCCCGTTTCCGATGGTAATAAAATATACCCAGTCGTCATAACCCATTCCGCGCCGAGGCTCGTCTTTACTCTTTTGCGTGGATGCGACGCCCTCGCCCCTCGCGTCGGCGATCGCCCACTCACCCCGGGCAGCCCCGGGTCAGGGTTGCCTTGCCGCCCGCAGACATTCCCGCTGTGCTGCCGGGATGCCGAATGACGACCGCCACGCCGCCTCACCCGCGTCTCCGGGTGGACCGCTGTTCTCGTGGCTGCAAGCCCGCGGTGCCGGCGTGCTCCTCCATCCGACGTGTTTTCCCGGGAACCAAGGAATCGGCACCCTGGACGGAGCCGCGGAACGCTTCCTCGACGTCCTCACCGCCGCCGGACTGCGTTACTGGCAGATCTGCCCGCTCGGTCCCACCGGCTTTGGCGACTCGCCCTACCAGTGTTTCTCCGCGTTCGCCGGCAATCCCTACCTCATCGATCTGGAGGCCCTCGTCGCGGCGGGACTGCTCGACTCCGCGGATCTGCGCCCGCTGCGCACCCTGCCGGCCGATCGGATCGACTTCGGAGCGCTCTACCACCTGAAGTGGCCGCTGCTCCATGCCGCCCACGCTCGTCTCACCGCCGGCCGGGGCCGCGAGCCCTACGGGTCGTTCGCGGAGTTCAAGCGACTCCACGCCGAGTGGCTCACGCCCTACTCGCTGTTCCGGGCCCTCAAGGATCACCACGGCGGCAAGCCCTGGTGGGAATGGCCCACCGCCCTGCGCACCCACGCCGGCGCCGCCGGTTCACCCCTGATCCGCGCCCTGTCCACCGCGATCGACGCGCACGCCTTCACGCAATACCTGTTCTTCGGCCAGTGGTCGCAGGTTCGCGCCGCCGCCGCCCGCCGGGGAATCTCGATCATCGGCGACCTCCCGATCTTCGTCGCCCGCGACAGCGCCGACGCGTGGGCGGATCCGACCCTGTTCGAGCTCGATCCCCGGACCGCCCAGCCCATGGCCGTCGCCGGGGTGCCGCCCGACTACTTCTCCGCCGAGGGTCAGTTGTGGGGCAATCCGCTCTACCGCTGGGAGCACCACGCCTCCGACGGCTTTACGTGGTGGATGCGCCGTCTCCGCACCGCGTTCGCCCAGCACGATGTCGTCCGGATCGATCACTTCCGCGCCTTCGATGAATACTGGCGCATCCCCTTTCCCGCCACCACCGCCCGCCACGGCACGTGGGAACCGGGCCCCGGACGCCGCTTCTTCGAGCAGGTTCGCGCCGCATTTCCAGAAGCCCGCATCATCGCCGAGGATCTCGGCGAGCTCACCCCCTCGGTGGTGCGCCTGCGCGAGGAAACCGGCCTGCCGGGCATGGCCATCCTGCAGTTCGCGTTCGGCGGCGGGGCCGACAACAGTTACCTGCCCCACCAACTCGCGCGCAATTCGGTGCTTTATCCGGGGACTCACGACAACGACACCACGGTGGGCTGGTACGCGACCGCCCCCGAGGCGGCGCGCGATCACGCCCGTCGCTACCTCGAAGTCAACGGCGCCGAGATCAGCTGGGACTTCATCCGCGCCGCCTACCGCAGCGTCAGCCGGCTCGCCATCCTTCCGCTGCAGGATCTCCTCAGCCTCGACAGCCGCGCCCGGATGAACACGCCCGGCAAGCCCGAGGGCAACTGGCAGTGGCGCTACAGCTCCGCGCAACTCGCCAGCCTCGGCGGCGAAACCACCGCCTACCTGCGTCGACTTGGCGAGCTCTACGGCCGATGATTCGACTCGGAGCCCCGCCGTCCCCCCGCCGTTCCCGGGTCCTCTGGACCGGCCTGGGCGTGTGTGCGCTGATCGCGTTCCTCCTGCTCGCGGGCGGCCCGCTCGCCGGGGCCCTCACGCGGCTCCTCCTCCCCCAAGCCATCAGCGAAGCCCGCGCCGGCGGCTGGGCCGTCCGCCGGGTCACGTTCCGCGACGCCGAACTGCGTCCATGGGCCACATTGCGCTGGTCCGACGTCGACGCCGAAATCGTGCCGCCGCCAACCCGCCGGAGCGCGTCGCCCAATGGACAGCCGATCCGCGTCCGCGCGACCGGGATCGAGGCCGGCTTCGCGGGAGTCTTTCCGCCCCGCGTCGATCTCACCCTCCAGGGGATCCGCATCGAATCCGCCATCCGCGTCGACGGCCCCGAAGACACGCCGTTCGCCAGCGCGGATCTCGACGTGCCCGTCGAACGCGTCGACGCCGGCTCCTTCCACCTGCCCGACGTGCCCCTCGGATTCCGCCCGCGGGTCATCGTGCGCCAAGAGGTCGAGGCGCTCCACGCCTTGCTCTTCGATGGCTCGGTCGCGCGCCCGCTGACGTTTCAAGCGCGGCTGCACTTCCAGCTCCGCGGCACCGCCCACGCCCTGCGCCTCCAGTCGGAATGGTCCGAGGGCAAGACGTGGCTGCGGATCCACCGCGGCGATCTGGATACGCTCTCCGCACGCTACTACCGTCCGCTCACCACCGCCGAACGCGATCTCCTCGCGCGGCATCCGGTCCGCGCACCCGTGCTGCTGCGGATCAAGGACTACGCGGAACGCGCCGCCCAGCGCCTCGCGGCGTCTGACCCCGTCTACCTCGAGGATCCGACCCGCCATGTGCTGTGGAGCTACTGGCTCGCCCGCACCTACGGCGCCGCGTTCGCGCAGGAGGTGGGCGAGGCCCACGAGGTCGGCTCCGACAATTCCCCGGAGGAATCCGCCCGCGACCGCGCCAACAACGCGCTGGGCCGCGACTACGTCGCCGCCGGGAAGACCGAGGGTCAGGTGGTGCACTTGATCCGCAAGGATCCGCGCCTCGTGCGCACCACCGCGCCTTCCTTCCTCACGCCTCCGCGTCGCGAGGGCGCGGGCCAGCCCTAGCGTCGCGCCGCCTGCAGCACGTCGCGCGCACCCGGATACGCGGGGTCGAGCGCCAGCACCCGCTCCGCCGCCGCAGCCGCTGCCGCCCGGTCTCCCTGCCGCAGCCGCACCGTGGCCAGCGCATAGGGATAGTCCGCCTCCTGCGGAGCGACGCGCTCCGCCCGCGCCAACGCCTCCGCCGCTTCCGGCAACCGCTGCGCCTGCGCGAGCAGCAGCCCCAAGTTGTACCAGGCACGGTGCAAGGCCGCATCCCGTTCCACCGCCAGTCGCAACGAGGTCTCCGCCTCCGCCGGACGACCGGCCTCCGCATACGCCAGCGCCGCCCGTAACGCCGACGTGCCGTCAGCGGGGCGCTGCTGCGCCGCCCGGTAGAACTTCGCCGCCGCTTCCAGCGGACGTCCCATCGCACTCAGCACAAAGGCGTGCGCCTCATGCAGGCCGGCGGAATAGGGATCCCACGCCGCCGCCTGCCGCATCTCCCGCTCCGCCTCCGCCAATCGACCGCGGTTCGCCAAGTCCTGCCCCAAACGCAGGCGTCCCGAGGGCTGCTCAAGCGAGAGGCGAAGGTAGGCGTCCAGCTCCGCCCGCACCGCCGACTCGGCCGGCAACTCGGCCGACAGCGCCCAGGCCGCATCCAGCCGGACCAGGCGCGTCGGATCCGCCAACAGCGGTCGCACCCGACCTCGGGTTTCGTCCATCGCCCCGAGGACTTGCACGGCGGCCGAACGCTCAAGGGGATCTTTCGCCGTCAGCGCCGCCTCCGCCGCGGCCACGATCCGCGTTCCTTCCTTCCCCGACGCCAACGGCGCAAGCAGCTGCAGGCAGGTCGCCCGCCACGCGGGCACATCCTCGACCGCGAGGATGTCCAGAAGCCGCCCCGCCGCCTCCGGTCGCCCGGCCTGCGCCGCCGCCACCGCCCGCGCCCGGGCGCGCTGCCGCGACTCCATCTTCTCCCCGTACCAGGCATCGGTCTGCGCGATCGCCCACTCCACCGGACGATCCGTATGACATCCGTTGCACGCATTCGGAATGCCCAGTTCCTTGGTCAGCAACGGATCCGGCTTCAGCCAGCCGTGGTCATGCCGCGGCGAGCGCTGCATGTAGGTCGTGGTCGGCATGTGACAGCTCACACACTGGTTGCCCACGCTGCCTGCCGCATGGCGCGAATGCGCCGTCGGATCGATCGGCACTGCCCGCGTGCCGTTCGGCTGCACGCGCCCGGGCGGCGCATGGCACTGGAGGCACAACGCGTTGTTTTCCACCGGGAGGATCGGGCGGTTGGTGTGCGGATCGTGACAGTCCAGACAGGTGACACCGGCATGGCCCATGCGACTCAGCAGCACCGAGGTCCAATTGAAGTCTTCGTCGCGCTGCTGCCCATCCGGGTGGAAGATTCCGGGCTCGACCGGAAGGGTGACGCGGAAGTGGTCGTGGTAAGAATCGCCGGGCTGGAAGTCGTCCGTGAGCGGTTCGTTCCGCGCATGGCAGGGCGCGCAGGTCTGCATCATCAGACCGCGGTCGCCTTGGAAGGGCGCGTGGGCCAAGGCGGTCGCGGTTCCTGCGGCCGACGGCCGTCCATGGTCCGGTCCGGTCGGTCCATGGCATTGGATGCAGCCCACGCCGTGCTCCACCCATTTCGAGTGGAAGGTATCGGTCGCCGGGTCGTAGCCCTTGGTGAAGCCGGTCATGTGGCAGTGCGCACACATCGAGTTCCAGTTCATTCCGCGTCCCGTCCAGTGGCCCCACTCACCCTCGTGTCGCCGTTCGTCGCCGAAAATGCTGAACCAGTCTTTCCGCACGGGATCGTAGGCGAGTTCATGCGATTGCCAGCGCCCGCCCGGACGCGGCACCAAGGGCTGCCACGCCGGCCGATGGCCGAGGATCAGGTCTACCGTCGCCGGGGCCGCGCCCGCATCCGGCGGGAAGGACGCCAGCGCGGCCTCCGCTTCCGGCACCGCCGACCGCGGACGATTCGCCAGCGCATGCGACGAGTCCGCCCAGCCGGCATGGATGTCACGGTGACACTCACGGCAACTGGCCGAGGTCTGGGTCGTCGCCGCCGCGACGCGTGGCCGCGGGGATTCCGCTGCGCCTCGTGGCGGCACCGACCGTTCCGTCGCGGGCCCCTTGGCCGGTGTCAGCTCCCGCGATGCGGCCTGGTCCCGCGGCGCGCATCCGATCAGGGCACCCAGCGCGACGAGCACGCCGGCCGCCCGCCTCGCGCCACCCAACGCCCCGCGAATCCACCCGGACGCGCGGGCGCGCGGCGGCAGGCGGTCGGACTGTCCCTGACGTAGCTCGGCGGGCGTCGGCACCGCCGCTCAATCAAGGGATGCGTCCGAGCCAAGTCGACGCGGAATCCAAGCCGGCGTCTGGGCCACCCGACCATCCGCAGCGACGCAGGCAGCACGACACGTCGGCTCCCGCTCGACTCCGAGCGGGCATCCGTGGCCGTACGGGCATCCCACCCGACCTCCGGATCCGCGCTCCGGACGACGGGGGCCTCAATAGATCTGCTGATCGAGCAGGGCGAAGAGTTCCGCTTCCTGGATGCGGCGCTGCTGCATCGAGTCGCGCTCGCGCAGCGTGAACGATCCGTCCTTCTCCACCGTGTCGAAGTCGATCGTCACGCACCACGGCGTGCCGATCTCGTCCTGGCGGCGGTACCGCCGGCCAATCGCACCACCGTCATCGTAGAACACGGCGTACCGGCGCTGGAGGCGCTGGTAGAGTTCGCGGGCGCGGGCGACGAGGTGCTCCTTGTTCTTGAGCAGCGGGAGCACGGCCACCTTCACTGGCGCGATGCGCGGGCTCAGGCGCAGGACCGTGCGCTTCTCCACCGCACCCTTGTCATCGGTGACGTCCTCTTCCGCATACGCCGCGCAGAGCACGGCGAGGAAGATGCGGTCGACGCCCACGGCGGGCTCGATGACGTGCGGGACGAACTTCTTCTTCGTCGCCTCGTCGAAGATTTCCTGCGGCTTGCCCGACGCCTGCGCGTGCTGCCCGAGGTCGTAGTTGCCGCGGGCCGCGATGCCCCAGAGCTCCTGCACGCCGAAGGGATAGCGGAACATGATGTCCACCGTGCCCTTGGAGTAGAACGCGAGTTTCTCCTTCGGGTGCGCGTAGAGCGACAGGTGCGACTCCGGCAGGCCGATCGACATCAGCCAGCCGCGGCACCACTCGATCCACTCCGCATGACACTTCGCCCAGTCGGCATCCTCATGGATGAAGTACTCCATCTCCATCTGCTCGAACTCGCGGGAGCGGAAGATGAAGTTGCGCGGAGTGATCTCGTTGCGGAACGACTTGCCGATCTGCGCAATGCCGAAGGGCAGCTTCACGCGGCCGGTGTCGACCACGTTCTTGAAATCCACGAACATGCCCTGCGCCGTCTCCGGGCGCAGGTAGCTCACCGACGAGGCGTCACGCAGCGCGCCAACGTACGTCTCGAACATCATGTTGAACGCCCGCGGCGGCGTCAGGCTGCCCGGCTCGCCGGTCGCCGGCGACGGGATCTGGGCGATCTCCTCGGGCTGCGCCTCGGTCATGTCGCGCGGCTTCACCGGGGCCAACTGGCCCTGCAGCGCCTTCTTGCGCTTGTAGGTCTCCGCGGCGGCCTGGAGCTGCGCCGCCGTGTCCTCGCTCTCCAGCGCGGAGACGTAGGCGACGGTCTGGCCGTCGATCACCACTGGGGAGAAGAAGAGCTGATCGGCGCGGTAACGCTGCTTCGAGACCTTGCAGTCGACGAGCGGATCGGTGAAGCCGTCGACGTGGCCCGAAGCCTGCCAGACCTTCGGGTGCATGATGATCGAGGTCTCGATCCCGACGACGTCGTCGCGCCGCTGCACCATGTCCCGCCACCAGGCGTCACGAATGTTCTTCTTCAGCTCCACGCCGAGCGGGCCATAATCGAAGAAGCCGTTCAGGCCGCCGTAGATCTCCGAGGACGGGAAAACGAAACCCCGCCGCTTGGCGAGCGAGACAATGGCCTCCATCAGGTTATCAGGCGTGGCATTCGACGTGGACATAAGCCGGAGAGGCTGGCCCGCCACGCCCGTGGGGTCAACTGCAGGGATGCCCGACGGGCACACCTCGCCCCGGACCGCACTTTGAGCGGCGCGGTCCGCTCCGATTCCAACTCCGGCAGCGTCGCGCTACCGCGTGGAGCGGCGGACGCGTTCCTTCTCGTCCTCGCGCTCTTCCTCGAGCCGCGCCCGCTCCGCCACGATCTGCGCGCGGATCTTCTCGACGTCGTCCGCCTTGCCCTCGGTCAGCGCCGCCTCGAGCTGCTGCTTCAGGAAGATTTCGCGCTCGGCGATGCGGCCCTTGTAGACGGTGTCGATCTCGGCCAGCCGGGCCTTCTTCTCCGTCGACAGGGGGGCGCCGGCGGATGGGTCTGACTTGGCGAGGCGTTCCATCGCGAGTTCGTAGGCGCTTTTCATGATGCGCCCAGCATCACCCCGCCGGCCCACGGATGACGAGCCAGATCAGCACCAGCGCCGCGAACCCAAACGGGGGCCAGAAGCCGCCCGCCCGCCGCTCCCACCCGTGATGAAATCCCACGAGCAACAGCGCAAGCACCCCCACCCAAGCCGCGAACCCGATCGTCGCGTCACCAAACGACGCCGCGCGATACATCCCCGGCACGGCTTCCGCAAAGACGAGGAACCGGTCCATCACCGCCAACACCAGCGCCGCCCCGTGATTGAACACCACGCTGCCGATCTCGAAACCGACGAGCCCGCTGACCATCGAGGCGAATCCAGCCAGCAACGCCAGCGAGGCCAGGGGCACGACCACCAGGTTCGCGGCGACCGCCCCGACCGTGAGCAACCGGAAGTACAACACGCCCGCGAGCAAGCTCACCGGCGCCGTGGCGAGGCCAATCGCGAGCGATCCCGCCACGCCCCGGGCGGCGGCCACCACGGCGCGCTGGGCCCAATTCCACGACTCCGGGGGCACCAGCGTCCACAGCCGGATGCGCTCCTGCCACACCTCCGACAACGGCAGGCCCAACAGCAGGAGCGACGCGACGATGCCGTAGCTCATCTGGAAGCTCGCCCCAAAGAGTTGCTGCGGCGCCACCAGCAGCACGCCCATGGCCGAGGCCACCAGCGCCGGCACCGCCGCCCGCGGACGGCTCCACACCCACGCGGCCTGCACGAGCACCACCATCGCAAAGGCGCGCACCGCCGACGGCGCCCGGCCCGTCACGTCCACATACAGCCACAGCAGCCCCGCCGTCCCCACGAAAGTGCCCCACGCCCCGAGCCGCAGGGCCGTCAGCACCCCCGCCAACGCCACCGCAATCACGCCGATGTGCAGCCCGCTGATCGAAAACACATGCAGCGTCCCCGTCCGCGTGAACACCTCCTTCTGCCGCGCGGTCAGCGCCTCCTGCTCCCCCAGCAGCATCGCGCGCAGGATCGCTGACTCCACCGGACGCGCCTCCAAGCCGCGCGCCAGAATGCCCCGCAGTCGTTCGGCCACCCGACCGCAGAAGGCCGCATAAGGCCCCGGCGCCTCCCGCTGCTCCTTCACCACCCCCGGTGAGAGGGAGAAGTTGACGCCCTGACCGGCGAGGTAGCCCGCAAAGGTGTCCGCAGGCGGACTCCGCTCAATCCGGGTCAACCGTCCCTCCACCCGCACCACGGCCGAAACCTCCGGCCGGGCCCCCCGCCAGCCGGGAGCCAAGCGCGTCGACAGGTGGATGCGTTGTCCCTCGAGGTCCTGCACATGCCGCGGAGCCGCCACCACCTCGCCCCAACCGGAAAGGACCCGCGGATCGCGCCCCGCCCCGAAGCGGCGCTCCAACCGCACGTCCACCGCCACCTCCCGCGGCGGCAGCGCCTCCCACTCGGCCAACCGCCCCCGGGCTTCATCGTACGCCACCACGCCGGCACAACCCACGCTCCCGGCCAAAGCCCAGCCCCAGATCCATCCGCCGACCGCGGCGCGCCCGACCGCCAGCGCGGCGAGGCCGATCGCCGCGATCAGGAACCCCAGTCTCACCCCTTCCGGGATCGACACGGCCTTCCCGAGAACCAGCCCCGCCATCCACGGTAGCAGCAGCCATAACAGTGGCGCTCGCTGCCCCAGCACACGGGTCCTCATGCCGCCTGAGTCCGAGCGTGGGCCGGCCCCGCGCAAGCCGTCCGCCGTGCCTTCTTAGGTCGCCCCGCGCAAAACGCTTTGCCTCCCACCGCCGCTTCGCCCTGTTTGCTCGTATCCCGCGCATGGCCGCCGCCGATCAGCCCGATCTCTTCGCCGCACCCGAGGATCCCGCCCCCGGATCCGCTCCCGAGCGCGCGCCGGAACACCAGCCCCTCGCCGCGCGGATGCGGCCGCGCTCGCTTTCGGAAATCGCCGGACAGGAACATATCACGGCACCCGGCAGCCTGCTGCCGCGCTTGGTCGCGTCGAACCGTTTCGGTTCACTGATCTTCTACGGTCCGCCCGGCTGCGGGAAGACGAGCTTCGCCGAGGTGATCGCCCGCGAAACCGGCAGCCGCTTCGTGCGGATCAACGCCGTGATGTCCAACGTCGCCGAGCTGCGCGAGATCCTGTCCGCCGCCCGTCGGCGCCCGGAGGCCCGCACGCTGCTGTTCATCGACGAGCTGCACCGGTTCAACAAGTCCCAGCAGGATCTGCTGCTCCCCGACGTGGAAGAAGGCGCGGTGCGCCTGATCGGCGCGACCACCCACAACCCGGGCTTCTACGTCAATCCGCCGCTGCTCTCCCGCAGCCACTTGTTCCGCCTCGAGCCGTTGCCCACGGCAGCGGTCGCGAGCGTGCTGCGGCGGGCTTTGACCGATCCCGTGCGCGGGCTCGGCGCCAGCGGGGTGACGGCTGACGACGCGTTGCTGGCGGATCTGGCGGTGCTCTGCGGCGGCGATCTCCGCCGCGCCCTCAACGCGCTCGAGGTCATCGTGCTGGGGCTCGAGGCGCGGAAGACGCTGCAGCCTTCCGACCTCGCGCTCTTCGCCCGCGAACGGCGCATCCGCTACGATGCGGATGAGGACGAGCACTACGACACGATCTCCGCCTTCATCAAGAGTTGCCGCGGCAGTGACCCGGACGCCGCGATGTACTGGCTGGCCAAGATGCTCGCCGGTGGCGAGGACCCACGGTTCATCGCCCGCCGGCTCGTGATCCTCGCCAGCGAGGATGTCGGGCTCGCCGATCCCCAAGCCCTGCCGCTCGCCGTCGCCGCCCACCACGCGTGCGATTTCATCGGGTTGCCCGAGGCCGAGCTGACCCTCGCCCACGCCACGCTCTACATCGCCTCCGCCCCGAAGAGCAACTCGGCCACCCTCGCCCTCGCCGCCGCCCACCAGGCGCTGAAGGACGCTCCCGTCCAGAGCGTGCCGCTGCCGCTCCGCGACAAGAGCGGGCAGGCCAGCAAGCGCGCCGGCCACGGCGTGGGCTACCGGTATTCCCACGACTACCCCGAGGCCATCTCCGGACAGGACTACCTCGAACGCCCCCTCAAACTCTACGAGCCCAAGTCCGCCGGTTGGGAGGTCCGCATCGCCGAGCGACTCGCCCGCTGGCGAACGCTGAAGGA
>CAZEJZ010000038.1:0-12547 GCA_964512415.1 uncultured Opitutaceae bacterium | reverse complement strand
CGACGGCGCCAGGTTCGTCCGTGCGCTCCCGGAACACCTCGGGCGTCATGCCGTGATAGCTCGGCCACATCGAATTGGTCGGGATCTTGAAGGGCTGCAGGAAGTAGGCGCGGATGCCGAGAATCACGATCGCGGCGACGAGGAAGAACTCGACGTTCTCGACGAGCGACGACTTCGGATAGATCTTTCCCCCCGTCCGCTGGAGGATCTGCTCAAGCGACGCAATCGACAGCTTAAGCTTCGGTGCCGCGGCTTGGTCACGGATCTCCGTCTGCACCTGCGCGCTCCGGGCGCGCAGCTCCGCGAGCTCGGTCGGCGAAAGGACGTCGCGGCGGTAGTGGAGCACCTTCTCCGCGAGTTCCAGCCACGTGGCGGCATGCTCGCGCATCTTCTTGTCGCTGGAAGTGAAGAATCCGAACACGGCGGGAGGGGGCTGGCTGGCGCTGACGACTCAGTTCTTGAGCACTTGGATGAAGGCGTCGGGCGGAATGGAGACCCGCCCGATCTGCTTCATCTTCTTCTTACCTTCCTTCTGCTTGTCGAGCAGCTTGCGCTTGCGGGAGATGTCACCGCCGTAGCACTTGGCGGTCACGTCCTTGCGCATTTCCCGGACGTTGTCGCGGGCGATGATCTTGCCGCCGATCGCGGCCTGGATGGCGACCTTGAACATCTGCGGGGGGATGATGTCCGCGAGTTTCTCGCACAATTCGCGTCCCTTGCCCTCGGCTTTCTCACGGTGGACGATGCTGGCGAAGGCGTCGACGGGGTCGCTGTTGATCAGGATCTCCATCTTCACGAGATCGCTGGCGCGGTACTCACCGAGTTCGTAGTCCATCGAACCGTAGCCATGGGTGATGCTCTTGAGGCGGTCGTTGAAGTCCACGAGGATCTCGTTCAGCGGCAGCACGCAGCTCAGCATCACGCGGTTGGCATCGAGCGTGTCCGTGTGCTCGCAGGTGCCGCGCTTTTCCATGATGAGCGAAAGGATGTCGCCCATGCAGTCGTTCGGAATGTGGATCGATGCCTTGATCGTCGGCTCGCGGATTTCCGTGAAGGTTCCGGGGTCGGGCAGGTTGATCGGATTATCGACCTCGAGAATGGATCCGTCGTGCTTGACGACCTGATACACGACGCTCGGGTAGGTGGAGATGATTTCCACATCGTGCTCGCGGCGGATGCGCTCCTGGATGATCTCCATGTGCAGCAGGCCGAGGAAGCCACAGCGGAAGCCGAAGCCGAGGGCCACCGAGCTCTCCGAAGCGTAGACGAATGCGGAGTCGTTGAGCCGGAGCCGTCCGAGAGCCGCCTTGAGCTTCTCGTAGTCCGAACTCTCCAAGGGGTACAGCCCGCAAAACACCATCGGCCGCACTTCCTTGTAACCCGGGAGCATCTCGGAAGCCGGTTGCCGCGCGAGGGTGATCGTATCGCCGGTCTTGATGTCCGCGGTGTCCTTGATGTTGGAGACGATGTAGCCCACGTCCCCTGCCCCAAGGCTGGCCGACTTCTGCATCTTGGGCGTGAAGATGCCGACTTCCTTCACTTCCGAGCGCTGGCCCGTGCTCATCAACTGCATGATGTCGCCAGCCTTGATGGCACCAGAGAACACCCGGCAGTAGGCAATCACGCCGCGGTAGGAATCGTAGAGGGAATCGAAGACGAGCGTACGGGTCTGCGGGTACTCGGCCCAGCGGGGCGGCGGAACCCGCGCGATGACCGCTTCCAGGATGTCCTGAATCCCGATCCCCGCCTTACCGCTCGCGAGGATCGCTTCCTCCGCGGGAATGGTCAGGATGTCCTCGAGTTGCTTCAGGCAAAGCTCGAGGTTGGCGCTCGGCAGGTCGATCTTGTTGATCACCGGGATGACCTTGAGGTTTTGGCTGAACGCCAGATGCGCGTTGGCCACGGTCTGCGCTTCCACGCCTTGGGCGGCATCGATCAGAAGCACCGCGCCTTCGCACGCCGCGAGCGACCGGGAAACCTCATACGAGAAGTCCACGTGCCCGGGCGTGTCCATGAGGTTCAGCTTGTACGTCCGCCCATCCTTCGCGGGATAGGACATCGTGACCGGATGGCTCTTGATGGTGATGCCGCGCTCCTTCTCGAGGTCCATCGAGTCGAGGTGCTGGTCGGTCATCACGCGCTGCTGAACGGTGTTGGTGAACTCCAACAGCCGGTCGGATAGCGTCGTCTTGCCGTGGTCGACGTGGGCGATGATGCAGAAATTGCGGGTGAGGGAGACGTCCACGAAGGCGGGGGAAAAGGATTAAGCTGTGCGGTCTGAGAATCGGCTCAAGCGGCGAGGTCGGAAAACTCACTGAAGCTCCGCACGGTCCAGGCCTTGTCCGTACGGCGGGCGAGCCCGGCGAGAACGCCGCCAGGCCCGAGTTCCCAAAACTCAGTCGCGCCGGCCGCGGCACAGGCCCGCATGCAGTCCTCCCAGAGTACGGAGGAGACTACTTGGCGGGCCAAGGCGGCCCGCAGGTCCGCCGGCTCGGACAGCGTCGCGCCCGTCGTGTTTGAGAAAACCGTGCACGTCGGGCGGGCAAACGGAACCGACTCAAGGAACGCGGCGAACTGCAGGCGCGCCGGCTCCATCAGTCGCGAATGATACGCCCCGGCGACGTTCAGCGGGATCACGCGTTTCCAGCCGCGCTCCTTGCAAGCCGCGACCGCGGTGTCGATTCGGGACTTCTCCCCGGAGAGGATGATCTGGCCGGGCGCGTTGAAGTTGGCGGCCTCGATGCCAAACTCCGCGCACAGCTCCAAGACTCGCGCGCGCTCCTCGCCGACGACGGCCGCCATCGATCCAACCGATTGTTCGCAGGCGAGCTGCATCAGTCGGCCTCGCTCGGCCACCACCTTCAGGCCGGTCGCAAAGTCGAACACCCCGGCAGCCGTGTAGGCCGTGATTTCCCCGAGCGAGAGGCCAAGGGCGAAGGAAGGCGCTCCCGCCGGGAGGCGCCCGCTCTCGCGCAGGGTGGCCAGCAGCGCCAGTCCATGCACGAACAGCGCGGGTTGGCACACCTTCGTCTCGGTCAAGGCGGCCTCTGGACCGTTGAAGCTCACCTCGCGCAGGCTCCACCCCAGTGTACGATCGGCCTCGTCGTACAACGCGCGGGCGGCAGGCGATGCCTCGTAGAGGGAACGTCCCATCCCGACTTTCTGGGCACCTTGTCCGGCGAAAAGCAGTGCGAGAGTCATGGCGGCGAAACCGACTAGAAAACGCGCACACCCCTGAAAAACCAAGCCCGAAAGCGGAATGGGGTACTTTGCTGCAGTTGACTTGACGCAGGCCCGCCGCGACGCAGGCCCGGCGACCGGGCGCCCCTGCCCCACCGACGATCTCTTTCCGCCTACGACAGCTCCTGTCCGACCCTTCCATTACGATCGGTTCATGACCTCAAGCCACGCTGTGGAATCCTTGCGTCCGCCCGACCCGAACTCGTTGGATGCGCTTGGTCCTGCGCTCGAGCGTACCGCCCACGCGCTCGGGCGGAGTGAAGAAGTGCTGGTGGACGTGCCGCCTGCCATCTGGGACCGGCGCGAGGCGGTTTGCGAGTCCCGGCTGGCAGGGGAATCGCTGACGCTTGCGGACTTGCTTGAGGACCTCGCGGTACCGGAGGGGCGCAGCGGTGCGACTCGTTCGTCCGCCGCACGGCGGTGGCTCGATGCGCTTTGGTTGGTGCGTGCACCCACACCGGAGGTTTCGCCGCTGAGCGCACGCCACTGGCACGCGGTGTCCGGATGCCTGATGCCCGATGGGGCCGCGGAGGACGCGAAGGGTATCTTGGAGCGACAGAACGAGGATCTCCGCGTGCTCTGGATCAAGCACGGGGGCCTTGCCGCGGCGTCGATGATCGGCCGATCCCTTGCCACGGCGAACCCCAGCGAGCCTGCATCACGGCTCGCTCGACTGGCCTCGCATGCGCTGCTTCACCATGCCGGGCTGTCAGCGCGGGCGGTCGCACCGCTGGCCGTGACCTTCACGTCATCGCGCGAAGAACCGGGATTTTCCGCGGAGAGGGCTGCGAGCGCGGGCGCGCGGCCCTGCGTCGTCTGGTTGACCGCGCTGCAGCGGGCACTGGCCGAGCGTCGCGCCTTGGTCCGCACCCTGATCGAACGAGCGGAGCGAGATGCCCAGCGCGTGGCGGAGTTGCCGCGCTGCGCCACGTCGACGCTCGCCGTGCTCGCCCAACTGCGGAAGACCCCGGTGACCACCCTGACCGCAGTGAGTATCGAGACGCGGATCTGCTTCCCGACGACCCTACGCGCCATGCAGCGATTGCTGACCAGCGGAATTGTCCGCGAGATCACCGGGCGCCGAAGCAAGCGCGTGTTCGCCTACGATGCCTATGTGCGATTGCTTGAGCCGGGCGGAGCCGCAAGCGACGCGCCAACGCCTCCACCGCACGCGACTCGGGCTCCCTAAATCCGGGGGACGGAAGCCTCAGGTCGACGCGCCAGCCACTGCACGACGTCCGCGCGGCCCGTGTGGCCGGTGCCCTCGATCACGTCGCGCTCTCGCTCAAGACCGATCACGGTCTGGAGCCCGGGGCAGTCGCTCCGCAGATCGGTCAGCTCCACGAGCAACTCGGGCGCTTGGATCGGGCCGCCGGTCTTCCAGTGAACTTGACGCGGGGTGTAGCACTCCAAGACGAGGAGGCCATGCGGTGCCAAGGCCCGCGCGGCGCGCCCAAGCAACGCTTGCCGCTCTCGCGGGGCGAGATGCAGGAAAATCCAGACGATGGCATCCCACGTACCCTCGCCCAAATCATGGCTGAGCAGGTCGGCAACGACCGTCGTGAGTCGGCCACTGACTCCGCGGACTGAGGCGAGGTGTCTGGCTTTGGCAAGTCCGACCGCCGACTGGTCGACGGCGGTGACCTCAAAGCCCCGCTCCGCGAGAAAAACGGCGTTTCTTCCCTCCCCCTCGGCAACGCAGAGCACGCGTCCGTTGGGCCGGAGCTGGCCGGTGACCGAGCGAAGGAAGTCGTTCGGCTCGGTGCCGAAGACATAACCCGGCTCGCTCGCGTAGCGGGAGTCCCAGAAGGATGCATGCATGCTGGGAAGAATGGAGAGTCTGCGCGCAAAGGCGGATCAACTCACGAACAAAATCCCAGCGGATCCGGAGTGTCAGCCCACGTTGAGGCGTTTCAGTCCTTCTTTCGTGGTGACGGTTTGCCGATCGGAGCGAACGAGACTGCCCCCGGGCGCGGCCGACGGGAAAAAGACGGTGCAAATTCAATCACGCACCCGCACAAAAATCATGCCGTCGTAGCCCTTCAGCCCCACCGTTTGAACCGCGGTCGTCTCCACCCGCGCGTCACCGACGAGGGAGTCGATGAATCGTTGCACGCCCCGAACGTAGGGATCCGTGCTGCTGCGATCGAGAATCTGGCCCTTTCGGATCACGTTGTCGGCGATGATGAGCGTTCCGGGACGACTGAGCGCGAGCGCGCCCTGAAAGTACTCCAGCAGGTTCACCTTGTCCGCGTCCAAGAACACCAAATCGAAAGGGGCGGTCTGACTGGCCTTGAGTTCGGCGAGGATGTCCAAGGCTTGCCCAACGCGGATCTCGACCTTGCTGCCCTGTCCCGCGAGCCGGATGTTCTCCTGGGCTACCTGGGCGTGCTTCGGATTGAGTTCGACAGTGATCAGAACCCCATCGTCAGGGAGCGCCCTCGCCATGCAGATTGCACTGTAGCCGCCCAGGGTGCCGACTTCCAGGATCCTCCGCGCGCCTCGGAGTTTCACCAGCATGGAAAGCAGTTCGCCTTGCAGCGGACTGACGTCGATCGCGGGAAGCCCGGCGGCGGCATTCGCCTTGAGGACTTCGGCGAGAGTCGGATCACTCGGAAGCAGGGCCTTCGCCAGAAACTGGTCGACGCCAGTCCATGATGGTTCGCTCATTTCGGTGCTTTCAGATGTTTGAACTTCGCTGAAGAGTCTCGCTTGGATTCCGGAATGTTCCGGCCGGAGCGGAGGTGGGCCTGAGGCTCGCGTGAGTGAAACGCGCCAGGTCGGTATGCCCGCATGGGTCGGATGGTCACCCCTCAGGGAAGCAAACGCTCGTGCGCCACCGACGCGTCTGGTCCTTTGCGCAGACACTCCTTGGGGACGAGCCCCGCAACGTCGGCGATCGTCAGCTCCTGAATCGAACCACTCTGGTGGTCGACGACGCACTCGAGGCGATCGGCCACCACGCCGCGGAGGTGCAGCCGCGCGATCGAGGGTTTCGACGTGAGGTAGCTCGGGCCCTCCGGCCAACCGCGCCGTTCGTGTCCCGGATTCATCAGCCACGACCGAGCGTCCATGAAGGTCTTGAGCGCGGAGCGGTCGGCCGACGTACCAATCAGCCAGCCGGCCGGTTCCGCCGCGGCCGGACGCTGGATTACCACGTCGGTGATCTGGAGCAGTCCGATGCGACCGTCCGCTCGAATGAGCGGCGCCTGGCCAATCTCCCGGCGCAGGTCGCGCACGCTCAGACCTTGGATCTGAAGGAGTTCGATCTTGGCGTCCGGCTGGATCCAGACCAGCGGGCGATCATCGAGCGTTTCATGGCTCGCAATGTTGCGCAGCCTCAGGGTCTCGACCCGGCCTGCGATCCAGAACAGAAAGGGCGGCACGTAGCTGTACGCCCGCGTTCCGGTCGGCCGAAGGTCGATATTCTCAAACTCCAATCGCCCGATGTTTCCACCCTCGCGGAAGTAGGGCGTGATCCATACGCCAAAGTCGCGGTAGGTGCCCTTGACATTGCGGATCGAGACTCGATCCAGCCGCGAGGCCCGCGAGAGCACCCGCACGACCTGCGCACAGTCGAACGCCTGCACGCCATCGATATCAACATCAGACACGGGTCCGAATCCAGCGGCATCGCCGAAACGCGTCACGCTAGCCGGGAGGCGCGCGAACTTCCCGTCCTGGTTCCAGTCACCCAGGAGGTCGTCGTTGTTCAGCGCGACTATGTCGTCCCACGCCCGCCCTTGGAGATTGCGGATGCTGAGGAACTCGCCCGGGCCCTGGACGTGGATTCCGTCCTGATTGGACCGAGTGGGGATGTGATCGAGATTGATGTAGATGTTCTCGAAGACGATTCGCCGCCAGTTCGTCAGATAGACCGCGAACGTCCGGGAGTTCGTGATGGAAACATCCCTGACGAGTATTTCCTCGACGCCGTGCAATGCGAAGGCCGTGGTCCAGCCGTGCTCCGGCGTCGAATGCTCCTGATGGGCGGCATTGCCGTTGTAGGTTCCGCCGAGGAAGGAGATGCTGCGATCAACGCGGCCTTCCGGCTGCGGAGAGGCGTTGCGAACGATCGGGCAGTTCGAGTTGTCGGCGAGGTAGAAGCCGCAGGAACGGTTCAGGCACTCGAGCGTCGTGTTGGAGTGGACGCGCAGTCCGTGAACCAGAATCGCCCCATCGATGATGAGCTTCAGGGCGCCGAGCTCCGGTGCGCGGTCGAGGATTCCCTGGATGAGGGCGGTGTCATCCGTGCCCCCGCCGGTGACGACGTTGCTGTCGAGCTTCGCGCCCGCTTCGCCGGCGATCACGACCCGGGCGGGTCGCTGCGACTCGTCAACGGCATGGGGAGGGACGGCGGGGACTGACGCGGGCTGGGAGGTTTTCAAGGGTTCCATGGCAGAGGCTCTTCAACGGGGTTGCACGGACAGATCAGACCTGACGGTAAGGCGGGAGGCCGTCAGCCTCGATTTACGCGCCCTCTGCGCGGTCGGCGTCCCCTCTCGTCCGCTTGAGGCGGCGGGCGCGGGGGGAAGTGCACGCGCTGAAAAACTCCTTCGCCAACACGGACGAGAAGGCTGGACGAACGGCGTGGGGCGAATGGCGCAGGAACCGACTCGACTCTAGAGCTTGGCGACGGCGATCTTCTCGAGCGTGGCCGCGTCGATGTCGTGTCCGATGCCCGGGGCTTCGGGGGCGCGGATGAAGCAGTCCTTGCCCACATTCTTGTCCACGACGATGGGGTTTCCCATGATCAGCGTCTCGTAGTAGTGACAATTGCGGATCGCGAGGCAGAGGTGGGTGTTTTCCACGCCCATTCCGTGAACCTCGGCGCTGAGTTGAAACGAGTCGGCGAGATGCGCCACGCGCAGGGCGCCGGTAATTCCACCCTTGTAGAACCAACTCGTGCGCACCATGTCCGCCGCGCCCTGCTGGATGAAGTCGGCGACGTTGTAATGGCAGCCATCGGACGTCTCGGCGGTGAGGACCGGAATGTCGAGTTGTTCGCAGAGACGCCGGTAGGCGCCGATGCTGAACTCGCGCATCGGCTCCTCGTACCAGAGGTAGTCCGCCTCCTCCAGCGCGCGGCCCAGGTACAGGGACTCGTAAGGGTCGAAGCCCGCCGAGCCATCGTACATCAGCGTGATATCCGGGCCCACGTGCGCCCGGAGCGCTCGGCACAGCGCGGCATCCTTGCGGGCATCACCCCAGGCGTGAAGTTTGATGGAGCGAAAGCCGCGGGCCAGGCACTGGTCAGCGACGTCAAGGAACTCCTCGGTGGTCGCATACGTGACCGTGCTCGCGTACGCTTCGATCTCGTGGCGGTATCCGCCCAGCAGTTGGTACAGAGGGAGATTCGCCGCCTTGGCGGTGATGTCCCAGAGGGCGGCGTCCACGAAGCCCATCATGTACATGGGCAACTCCTCGATGCGATCGATCTCCCACAACTCGTGCCACAGGAGTTCCTTCATCAAGGGATTCTTCCCGATGAGCCACGGCTTCAGTCGCCGCTCGATCAGGTCCATCGCGATCGCTCCGCGAGCAAAGCAACTCCAGCCCTCGATGCCCGCGTCGGTCACGAGTCGCAGCCACGTCGCTTCATTGACGACGTTGCTGCCGGGCAGGCCTCGGCGCCAGACGAAGGGAACCGGATGCTGGGTCCGCGTGGAGTAAGCGTGGACGGCAATGATCTTCATGGCGCTGCTCAGCCGAACGCCGCCATCCGCTCCGGATTGCTCGGGTTTTTCTTCCACAGCTCCTCGGCAGGATAGAGCCGCGGGGGCCGCGGCGGCGCATCCGGCATCGTCCAGTTCGGCACGTAACGCTTGATCAGGTTCTGCGCGTTCCGGAACGCGATCTTGTCCTTCAGGTCCTCGCTGATCGGAGCGCGCTCGATCTTCTGCTGCAGGTAACGGTAGTCGTAATAGGGCATGTCGGCTCCAAAGATCAGACGGTCACTGCCGACCTTGGAGGCCATCCAGTCAAAGTCCCAATCCCTCGCCCCTTTGCCCCACTCCGGGTACTGGACGATTTCAAACCAGCAGTTCTCGAGGTGCCCCAGGTTCTCCACCGCCCAGAAGCTACCGTGCACGATGTAGGTGGCGTCAGGGCAGATCTGCGCGATGCGCAACATCAGCTCGTTGTGGAGGTGCAGGTTGATCAGGCCGCCGCGCGCCGCCGCCGCCTCCACGAAGGGAATGCACCACTCGGCGATCGGAGGGTGACCGACGAGCCCGTGCATGCCCAAGCTGCTCAGCGCCCATTCGAGTTCCTCCACGGCGACGTCGCCGAAACGCGGCTCCATCAGAGCCAGCGCCACCGGAAAAACGCCGGGGAAATCCTTGCCCGCACGGACGATCACCTCGTTCTGATCGCGCACGTCCAAGGTGCCACGCGCCAGGGAGGTCCCCACCGCCGGCGGGGCCGAGATGGCAGCGTGGATGTTGGTCTCGGCGTAGCGAGCCAAGCACATCGTCGTGCTCTGGCCTACCTTGGGCACACGGTCCAAGGTTCGGCCAATGTGATTATGGCAGTCGATGTAGGGCCTTTCCGGCTTGGTGTAATCGGTCATGGAGATAAGTTATAGTACCACCCGTGCGCGTTCTTCGCTCGCCCGGCGAACCGCGGTGAGGATGTTCACCTGATGCCGCGCCGCCGCCAAGCCCACCGGGAAGGCGCGCCCGTCCCGCAGGGCTCCGAACGCCGCCTCGAAGAAGCCAAAGTGTCCCGCGAGCACCGATCGGGGCTGAGCCTCGGTGTCCTGGTTCGACACCACGTCCTTCCACGCGCCCTCGAGGCGGTCATACCGGGCGAGCGCCCGTCCGCGCTGCCCCACCCGCCAACTCCGGTCATTGCCGTACACGGTAATGAAGTGCTCCCCGCCCGGGCTGGGCAGGCACCAGCCGACGATGAAATTGGATCCATGCCCGTTGGCGTGGGTGAACTGGATTTCCACGAGGTCATCCGCACTCCGGCCGAAGCGGGCGGACTGCACCCGGGCCTGCACCTCGGACACCGGTGAACGCATCAGGGCCTCCGTCAGATAGATTTCATGATAGCAGGTGTCGTTCAGGGCCCCGCCGCCAGCAGATCGGTCGAATCGCCAGTCGTTCAGCGGCGCAGGGAACGCCTTGCTGAACACGGCGCGGGTCTGCGCAAAGTAGGGAGACTCGCCTTGCAACTCCGCCAGCGCTGTCTGCATGCCGGTCGTGTACAGATAATTGTGCACCACGGAACAGTCCTTGCCCGAGGCTCGGAAGGCGGCATCCACTTCCAGCAGGTCTCCGTTTTCCAAGACCAAGGGCTTCTCGCAGATGCAGGCCACCCCTGCTTGGGCGACCGCCAGGAGTTGCTCCCGGTGGAGATGATGGGGCGTGGCGATCACGCAGACATCCAGCGCCATCTCACGGAGCATCGCCGCGGGATCCTTGAAGCAGGCTCCGGCGTCCAGTCCCAGGGCGGTGCCGGCCTCGATCCGATTGGGATCGTGCGGATCGCACACCGCCACGATGGAGGCCAGATGCGTCAGGGCCTGATAACTGGGGAGGTGCGAGAGGCGGAAAATGCCCCCGCAACCAATGAGTCCCACGCGAAGCTTTGCCTTCGAAGATGTCATCATGGTGAGGGTGGTTAAACTGTCTGCGATTGGAACCCCGGGGTCGATTTCCAGTAAACCGTCGACAGCGTGCGGCCAACTTCACTCGTCCTCGCCTCTCCTCCTCACTCCGGCATGACTCGGATGAGGCTCTGGCGCGAGAGCGGCTCGTTGATCTTCGGCGGGAAAACGTACTCCCCGGTCCTCAGCCCTTCGCGGACCAACCGCCTCTCCGTGCAGTGCGAGTACAGCAGGTCGAGCATCTCGAGACCGAAGGTGTAATTCGATTCCCTCGCGGCGCCCGGGACGTAGTCCGAGCCCCTGGCTTCCGGAAACAATTCCGCCGCCCGCTCCTTGGCGATGTTGTTGTCGATCACCGTAGCTCCCCGCATCAGCCGGAGGTTGAAGGCGTCGACGTCGCGATCCCCTTGCTGCATCCAAGTCGACTCCAGGCCAGCCGCAAACGCCTTGAAGTCCATCGCACCATTGAGGAAGACGGGGAGATTCTGCACGACGTACAGGTGGGTCCGGCTTGCTGGCAGGGCGAAGGGCATGGTGCCAATTGAACCCGACATAGCTGGCTCAAAAGGGGCAAGCTTGCCCGCCGGGGGACTCGCGCCGACCGAGGAAATCCAATTGAGGGAGCGACAAACGAGCTCGTTCTCCTCGCGGCTCGAAAGGAACTGCAGGAAGTCCACGGCCATGCGCGCCCTCGGACTCTCGCGATTCACCCCGAAGGAAAGCGACGCCGAATCGGTGACTTCCTCCCGGGCATTCGGCAGGGTGATCCGACGTCCGTCCTCCTCCACCACCACCTTGAAGAACGAGACCACGTCGATCTCGAAGTTTGCTAACCGCTGCATGATGCCGAGGTCCCACGTGTCTCCGACCGTGGCCACTCCCCGGCCTTGCAGGAACATCATCCGGGAATCCTCGTTCAGGTAGGAGGATGCCCCGGGCTGACATGTGTCCGCAAACGCCTTCAGCAGCGTAAGCGCCCGCTCATGCGTCGGGTTGTTGTAGCTGAATGTGCCGGTCAAGAGGCCATACTGGTTCAGGATGAGTTGCGGGAGACCCCAGAACGAAAGCTCGTACTTTTCGACGAGGTTCATGGCGGCCGGATCGACGATCTGGCGAAACACGTACGAAGCCTCGCCATTTCGCACCAGATTCTCGCCCGAGACGACCATGGGGTAGAGCAGCTTCCCGCGGGCTTGCGCCCAAAGCCTCGCCCGCCCGGCAAATTCGAGATACTGCGGCAAGTCCTGAGGGTACGGCACCGAGCCCATGATCTCGCGATACAGGGTGCGGTTGAAGAAGACCCGGGTCGTATTGAGCGCAACGGGAATGCGATAATACTCCATCAACTGGAAGAAGAAGCCCGTGGTCAGGCCGTCGCGAAACGACTCCCGCCAGGGCGTCGCGGCCGATCCGGAAACCGCCTCGTACGGATTTGGGCGCACGGCGTCTGGGCCCAGCGGCAGCAGGTAGCGCTGCGCGTAAAGGTTCCAGCGTCCGGCCCGGCCGGTGACTTGGATGATGTCGGGAAGGGTGCCGCCGATCGCCTGCGTATTGGTCCACTGATCATAGGACCTCAGGGGAACCGCCTGGATCACGACGCGGCGATCTGGGTGGCGCTTGGCGTAGCGGGCGGCTGCGCCATCCAGCGCCCGCCGCACTCCGTCATCGGTGAGCGTGTGCGCGACCCGGATG
>CAZEJZ010000037.1:0-12958 GCA_964512415.1 uncultured Opitutaceae bacterium | reverse complement strand
CGCCCCCGGCAGCCCCGAGCCAGTCGCCGTCGAGCACGCCGCGCTCGCGTGGGTTCGACCCGAGGCGCTCGACGCGTACGCTCTCGCGCCAGCCGACTACCCGGTGCTCGCCGCGTACCGCGGCCAACGCCAACGCTGAGACCCCGCGCGCCTGGTCCGGCCAGCAAGCGTGGCGACACGCCGGTCGCCCGCGCCGCGCCGCAAGCCCGGCGGCGTTCCGGCCCATCGTGTCGTACCCGCTGGCACCACGCTTGCAAATCCAGCAGGGCGCGGTACGGTCTTCTTCTTGTTCCTTGATCCGCTTGCACGACGGTAGCGGCTGCGGTCCCGAAAGGGTACCGGAGCCACCGCGGACCATCCCAAGGATTTCACTTTGGGGGTGTTCTGGATTCTACCCTTGGTTGGAGCGAACCGCTGCCTGAAGAGAGTCGTGGGTCTCTCGTTAATCCCCCTGCGAAAACAACAAACGGCAACACCGAAGAAATGCCCCTGGCTGCCTAAATGAGCAGCCTCGTACGCCCGGCGACTCCTGCTGGCCGGAACGTACGTCGACAGCAGGAATAGTCCGCGTGGCCGACTTTGACGCGCGGGCCGTATCTTCATCCAGAGCCTAGCCGGTGGTGAGCGCGTACGGCCACATGTCACCGGAAAAACTCAAGCGGTAGTGCGCAGGTAGACGCGGTCCGTGAAGGCCAGGGGCACCCGGGTTCAATTCCCGGCACCTCCACCATTTTCCGCTCCGAGAGCCCCGGGCTCGATGGAGCCCCGCCGGAAGACGACGCCCCGTCGCCTCTGCGCAGCACACGCCGGTAGCCACGGCGCAGAGCGCGGGCACAAAACCGGTCCGAGCCCGACCTTAGCCCGCGCCTGCAAGGCTCCGTGTATCCGTTTTCCCGTTCATCCGGCGGGTTGTCCCTTGACCGGCGCGGCGACGCCACCTTGAGTGCCGCCATGAGACTCACCGGCTGGGCCCGCGGCGTAGCTTCATCGTTCAGCGCGCATTCCCGGACCATCGCCCGGACAGCCGCAACCCCCTCACTCGCCGACTCACCCGGCCTTCGCGGCGAAGCCCCGAAACTGCACCGGCGGACGACCGGCACGCCAGCACGCTCGCCACTCGCAGGCTGGAGGGGCATGGCCTTGAGCCACACCATCCTCCTGGGTCTCGCCGCGCTGGTCGCCGGCAGCACCGTGGCCCTCGCCTGCACTGGGATTTCCCTGCGCTCGGCCGACGGCAGCGTGATCACCGCCCGCACGGTCGAATGGGCGCTGAGCAACGCGGACCACGACCAACTCGTTCTCTTCCCCCGCCAGCATGCCTTCACCGGGCAGACGCCGGAAGGCCTCCGCGGGATGCGGTGGACCGGCAAGCACGGTTTCGTCTCGCTCATGGCTTACGGCCAACCGTACGGGCCGGATGGGCTCAACGAGGCGGGGCTCTACGTGGGGATGTACTACTTCCCGGATTTCGCGAGCTACGCGCCCTTCGTGCCGGCCGAGCGCGACCGTTCCCTCAGCGTCGGCGATCTCATGCAGTGGATGCTGTCGTCCTTCGCCACGGTCGCCGAGGTGAAGGAGAAACTCTCCAGCGTGCGCGTGGTGAACGTCGAGGACCCGCGCTTCGGCGGCGCCCCCCTGCCCTTCCATTGGAAGGTGGCGGATCCGACGGGCGCCTCGATCGTGATCGAGATCGTCGAAGGCGGGCAGGTCCGGGTCTACGACGCGCTGCTCGGCGTGATCACGAACTCCCCCGGCTACGACTGGCACCTCACCAATCTCCGCAACTACCTCGGCATGGCGCCCGGCAGCGTGGCCCCGGTGGAACTCGCGGGCCGCACCCTCGCCCCCCTCGGCGCCGGCACGGGCCTGCGCGGGCTCCCGGGTGACTTCACGCCACCCGCGCGCTTCGTGCGCGCGATGGCGCTGACCGCCTCGGCGCGCCCGCTCAAGGACGGCCCGGACGCGGTCTTCGAGGCCTTCCGCATCCTCGACAGCTTCAACCTAACCCTCGGCAGCACCGGCACCGGCGAAAAACTCGCGAGGGACATCGTCAGCGCGACGCAGGTGACGACCGCCTCCGACCTCAAGAACCGGATCTTCTACTTCCACTCGATGTGGGATCGCGGCGTGCGGAAGCTGGACCTGAGCAAGATCGACTTCAGCAAGATCCGCCACACCGTGCTGCGCGACGGTGCCAGCCGCGAGCAAACCGTCCGCGAACTGCGCGTCTCCGCGCGCTGAGCCGGAGGCGCAACGCGCCGCGACGAGAGAGCGTCGCGCCGGGCGAGCGCCAGCGCCGCAGCCGAGATTTCGATCGCGACGTTCGGAACGGGTGCGGGAGTCCGTCGTGGCCGGACCGCGCCCGCAGCCATAGACCGAGTCGATCGGTCGGCCACCGTGAGCAAGCCGCGATACGACGGGACCCTGCTCGCGGATCCTCGCGGAACCTGTCTCGCTGCCAAGCTACGCCGGAGGCATGTCAAGCCTCCAGATGTCGTAAATTTACGACATCTGCGCCCTGTTCGGGGGGCCCGGAATCGTGAGAAGGTGGGCCCGTGCCCTCTCCGTCCGCCCCCGACCCCATCCTCCCGAGGTCGCCCCGCGCGGCGAATCTCCCCGGCGAGAGTGACTGCCCGCCGAACGCTTCGACCACCGCGGTCGCATCCGTAGCGCTCATCGCCGGTCGGACGGTGCACGCCACCGACAAGAAGCATGGCAGCGCAACGGCGATCCACGACGCCCTCCAGCACGGCGATGTGGAGTCGCCAACCGCCTGTGCTGAGCGTGGCCCAAGACGATCGGACTTCACCGATGGCGCACCACAAAAGCATCGACGCGCGCGACGCGCCAAACAAGATGCCGGCCGGGGATCCACTGCGAACGCCGTAGTCTGATCTGAGTCTGCTCTTTCCAGTCGTCCATACAGAACGCCCAGACCGCTCGTGACACCCATCTCAACATCACTCGTTCGATGAAGGTATTCAGTGGCGGACATCTGTTTCGGCTGCTCCTGCTTGTGTCCATCGGGGCCCCTGCTGCATCGGCGCAATCACCAGCGTCGATCCCCCTCGAGAAGGGCGTTGAAGTGGCAGGGGTGTATCAACGACCCGCAGGGGCGGCTCTCATTCTCTTGGCGCTCGACGGCCAGGCTTCGGAATGGATCTCCGCAGGGACAACCTGGAGCGGGTACACGTACGTCGGCTATGACTCCACTCGGGATGAAGTCAGCCTCCGATCCGCCACGGGAGACCTGCACAAAATCCGGCCGCGAGTAGGGAAAGTCGCCAAGGCGGACCCCATTCAGATGCCGGTGGAATTGCTCCCCGCCGAGAAAGTCAACTGGGCTTGGGTCAGGTCTGACCGGAATCCCATGCAGAAACGCGCGGTGGATCTTCCCTTCGAGATCGTGATGGAGTGGGATACGTACGCGGAGGCGGACAAGATTCCGCTGCTGAACTACTATCGCGAGCACGGATGGAGTCTCAGGGTCACCCATCTGCCGACGGGGATCCAGGTGCGCCTAGAGCCCTTGGAGGATCCCTCGAATCCCCGGCCCAGGAATCCTCCTCCAAGCTCTCTGCCGGGCGTTCCCGTCAACAAACAAGGACCATGACGTTTCACGTGTGATGCCTTGCGGTCGGCGATCGCGTTGCCGGAACCTCAGAGCCGAGCTGCGAGCACCGGGCGGCTCAAGGGCCGCAAATGGCTTTGGGAGCCCGAACTATCCAGGACTACACTTACCGTCCTAAGCAACTCGCCCTGAACAGCAGCGCGCTCCGAGGGGTTTCGCCTCCCAACGCGCACTTTCCCCTTCTCCCCCCGACTCTCCCATTCTCCGATCGGAGTTGGCGGCCGGACGCCTACCTCAGGAACGTCTCCTCAATCTTCTGGTAAAGTGTTGGCGCGGCACGCCACCGCGCAAACCGTCCTCTCACGTGAAAATCCCACCTCTCGCCGTAGTGTCTTTTCGCGCATTCGGTCGCTTTGATCAAACTGCTTACCTCTCTGTCTTCCTCGTAGTCAGCGGTTCAGCTGCGGTCATCGCCCTGTACGCTCTGACAAGGGCGTTCTCTTGGAATATTGCACTCATACTGCTTGTGACGAGCTCAACCTCCTTCCTGCTGCTAGCGAGGATCCGCGAGAAACTCGGAAACAAATCCAGCAATCAGTCGGATACGGCAACTCGGTTAGTGGACAATACGGCAGACATATTTTTTGTCGTATGCGCTTTATCACTGCCTGCATTGTGCAACTACGGAACGAAGCCCGATGACATTGTGAGATCCTACGGTCTTGGCGGCAGCCTGGACTCCCCACATTCAATCAAACGCCTTTTGACCTATGGGTTTTCCCATCTTTCCTTCGACCATTTTTTTCCTAATATCGCTTCGACGATGGGCTTAAGCGTGGCTCTTGTAAACTTCGGTCGCAAGTTTAGGGGATATCCCGTGCTGATTCTTTGGTCGCTCACTACAGCAGGTTTTGCGTCAATACTGCTTTCGCCACGGCCGGTTGTCGGATTCTCGGGAGCCGTATATGGACTGCTAGGCATGCTCACGATCTTGGGACTGCGGGAACGGGCTAGCTTGGGCGCCCCATTCATTTACATCTACGCCATGGTATTTTCTAGTGCCGTGCTTTTCCAGTTGGCGGCAAGCAATGTGGCGCTCGTCGTCCACCTCGCAGGATTTCTATCCGGCGTAGTTTACGCCGCTTTAAATATCATTTTTTCCAAGATGGTACCAGACGTCGCCAAACTTGCTATTAACAGACTCGCCTGGGGAATCATAGTGATCTCAGCCGCCCTCGCATGTCTCTAGTAAACCGAGCCAATTGGAATGAATTCATGCCGAAACGAAGGTACTGGCCACGGTTCGCCACATTCTTCGCGGACCAGACCCTCCTCCGGGGGATATTGCCGCAGTTAGCATGACGTCGGCTGCGTTTCACCCATCATGAGAAGTACGACTGTGCAGCGGCGCCCATGTGCCACTGCAGCCGAAGCGTGCGCCGTTTGGTGATGGGCCAGCGTTTCCCACCATGCCCGCTCCTCCAGTTATTCCCGCGAGCGATAGTCAATCGATCAACATCCGCGCGACCCACCCCATCGCCGACACGCACGGTTGAACCTCAGCAACCATTCCTACCCTGACTTAACTGTCCATGTGCACGCATACGGTCCCTACGAAGTTCAAGTGGTTCGCAGCGACGGCAATCTTCGCGCTCCTTGCCCTCACCATCCTCGCGGCGGACACGGATTCTGTTCCGATCGATCCAGCGGTCCGGGTGGGCAAGTTGGCCAACGGCCTGACCTACTACCTCCAGCCGAACGCCCGCCCCGAGAAGCGCCTCGAACTGCGCCTCGTCGTGAACGCCGGTTCGGCGGTGGAGGACGACGACCAGCGGGGCGTCGCCCACTTCGTCGAACACATGGCGTTTCGCGGCACCGCACGCTATTCCGGGGTCGACTTGATTCACTACCTACAGTCGCTGGGCGCCAATTTCGGTCCAGACGTGAATGCGCGCACCTCCTTCGACGAGACCACCTACCAGATCACGCTTCCATCCGACACTGAAGAGGGCATCCGCAAGGGCCTTGGCATTCTCGCCGACTGGGCGCAAGGGGTGAGATTCGCGGATGAGGACATCGCGAAGGAGCGACGTGTCGTGCTGGAGGAATGGCGGATCGGCCAGGGGGCGCAGCAGCGCATGTCCGACAAGATCGTCCCGGTCTTGTTCAAAGGCTCAAGATACAGCGAGCGGCTGCCGATCGGCACGAAGGAGTCGATCGAGGGCGCAAGCAACGACAGTATCCGGCGCTTCTATCGTGAGTGGTATCGCCCGGACAACCTTGCGGTGATCGTCGTGGGCGATGCCGACCCCGCGCGTGTCGAGGAGCTCATCAAGGCGGAGTTTTCGTCGCTGCCTGCGGCGACGACGATCCGCCGTGCCGCGCCAATTTCGGTACCCGACCACAAGGCGCCCCTGGCGGTCGTCGTTTCCGACAAGGAGAACCCCTACAATGTCGCCCTCCTCGTCTGGAAGGCGGAAGCGGCGGCCACCCGGAGCCGCGCCGACTTCCGGCGGGATCTAGCCCGCGAGCTGTTCAGCACGATGCTCAACCTTCGGCTTGCCGAACGACAACAACAGGCGGCGGCACCGTTCTTGTACGCACAGGGTCGTTTCGGTCGACTGGCTGTTCGCTCCAAGTCAGGTTTCCAACTGACGGTCGTGACGTCCGACGGCGGCATCGAGGGCGGAGTGCAAGCCGCCTACGTCGAGACGCTGCGCGTCCGGCGGTTTGGTTTTCTGGCGTCGGAGCTCGAGCGAGCCAAGACCGTTCTCCTCAAGCAGTTCGAGCAGCAATACAACGAGCGCGACAAGACACCGTCCGCCGTATTGGCCGACGCGCTTGCTCGCCACTTTCTGCAGGGCGATGCCGCGCCGGGCATCGAGTTCCTGCACTCACTCGCGAAAGAGATCGTCCCGCAGGTGAACCTCGCCGAGGTCAACGCTCTCTCCTCCACGCTGCTGCCGGAGGAGAACCGCGTGGTCGTTGTCCAATCGGTCGAGAAGCCGCAGGTGAAGGTACCCTCAGAAGCACACGTGCTCGCCGCGCTGCGGCAGGCCGAGTCCACCCGACTCGAGGCGTACGCGGAGAGGAAAGTCGAGGGTCGGCTCCTTGCCTCCCGCCCGGCTCCCGGCCGCGCGGTGGCCGCCAAGCCGCTGGATGAGATTCAAGGCTTGGAGGTGCGCTACGCCAACGGCGTCCGACTCGTCCTCAAACCCACCAATTTCCAGAACGATCAGGTGCTCGTCTCCGCCTTTCGCCCCGGTGGACAATCGGTCTACTCCGACGACTACGTGTTGTCCGCTCAACTCGCCGGCGCCTATCGCGGCGAAGCGGGCCTCGGCAGCTACTCCAAGAGCGATCTCCAGAAGCTGCTCGCCGCGAAGCGCGTCGTTCTCATCCCGACGATCGGACGCTACTTCGACGGGTTGAGAGGCCAATCCTCAACCGAGGACCTCGAGACGCTTCTCCAGCTGATCCATCTGCTGTTCACGGCGCCGCGAGACGATCCGTCCGCCTACCAAGTCGTCGTCGCTCAGGCTGAAGGCGCCCTCAAGTCGCTGCGCGCCAATCCGGAGGCCGCGTTTTTCGACGACGCCCAGCGTTGGTTCTACGGCAATCATCCTCGCGCGCCCGGCGTCATTCCCACGGATCGCGAATGGTCCGCCTTGTCTCCGGGTAAAGTGCAGCAGGTCGCACGCGAGCGCTTTGCCAGCGCCGCAGGCTACACCTTCGTGGTGGTCGGCGCGTTCGACGCCAAATCGACGTTTGGACTCTTCACCACCTACCTCGGTGGCCTGCCCTCCCAGCCGAAAGAAGAGCAGTTCAGGAATCTGGGTCTTCGCCCGCGTGGCGAGGCCCTCTCCAGCACTTTTCGGCACGGCTCCGCTGACAAGAGCATCGTGATGCTGATGTTGGAGTGCTCGTTCCCGCATGACGTGGGTGAAAACCACCGCTTCTGGTCGCTCGGAAACATTCTCAGCCGCGCCCTGGTGGAGAAGCTACGGCTCGCGGGGGGCAGGGTTTACGACGTCCAAGCCCAGGCCGAGGCCACCAAGGCACCCCACCCCCACGCCACTGTGCGAATCGTCATCCCCTGCGCGCCCCAGGACGCCGACCAACTGGCCGCCTTGGCGCTGGACGAGGTGCGCCGACTGCGTCGGGAGGGGCCCTCCAAGCAGGAGATCCGGAAGGAAATCGAATCGCAGCGCCGGGCCGTGGAGAAGGAGAGGCAGGAGAACGAGCGTTGGCTCGGCAAGCTGGAGATGATCTATCGCGACGAGGAGGCACTCACCCGCCTATCGGCGCCGGAGAAGTTGATCGCTTTGGTCACGGCGCCCGAATTGCAGGCGATGGCTCAAAAGCACCTCGACCCCGATAAATTCGCCCGGGCCACGCTCGTGCCTGAGTCCCCCAGCGGAACGCCGGCCAAGTGAAGCTACCGGGCAAGGCAGGAACGGCCGGAGATCGCGCCAGCTCGTGAGTCGCCAATCCACCCAATGACTATTCCCCGCATTTTCCATCGTATCTGGCTTGGCACGAAGGCCCTTCCGGAGGAGTTCGCTGAGTTTGGCGCGACCTGGACGGCGATGCATCCCAGTTGGGAAATGCGGATGTGGACCGACGCAAATCTCCCGCCGCTGGCCAATCAGGCGCTGTTTGACAACGCGCCCTCGTTCGCGGCCAAGGCGGACATCCTGCGCTACGAACTTCTGCTTCGGTTTGGAGGTGTTTATGTGGATACGGACTTTGAGTGCCTGAAGAACATTGAGCCCTTGATTGCTGGCTTGGAGTGCTTTGTCGCGCAGCAGAAGGACCTCGATGCTGACTTCGGCCGGTTCTGCTATGTCAACAACGCCCTGATGGGTGCGGGCCCCGGACACCCACTCTTGCGGGACCTTGTGTCGTCGCTGCCACAGCATATGGCGAGCATACCGCCGGACATGCCTGCCGCTGCGCTCACCGGCCCTCACTACCTCACCGCGGTTATCCAGTCACACCCCGAGGTGAAGATCTTTCCGGCGAAGTATTTTTACCCCTACACGGCGACCGAGCGTTGGCGGCGGCATGACAGGTTTCCCGAAGCCTACGCTGTTCATCATTGGACGCTGAGCGACGTGGCCGTGAATCGACAAAAGCCGCGAAAACTCGGGACAAAGGACTGCGTGTGCTTGAGCGTCTGCTTGCAACCGGTGGAGCGTGACGACGGCACACTCCTCCGCTGGGTTCTGGAGGGACTTTGCCTCCAGACGGTGACAAACTTCGAAGTGCTGTATTCAGCCGACCTTCATCCGGCACTTCTGACCACCCTCGGAGCCTTCGCCGAGCGACTGACGCTCCGTGAGTTTCCTTCGAAGGGAGTGACTGGCTCGAAGTCGGAATTCATGAATGCAGCGACCCGTGCGAGCAAGGCTCCCCGAGTGCTTTTTCTGGCTACGGATTGCCTGCCGGATCAGGACGTCGTTGAGACCCATGCTCGGTCAGGTGCCAAAGCGGAGTTGCTCTACGCCTTCCGGCGGATCTACCCCGCGGAGAAGTTCTTCCCTTTCCGAGAGGCAGTCGACTACGTCGGGCTACTGCACCACTGTCGTGCTGAGCGTACGGGACTCTACGTCATCCCCTCGGAGGAGCGCTGGATGGACGTGGAGCCGTCCAGCTTCAGTGTGCCGACGGAACTTGCGCAGAGCGCGGAATGCGCCGTGTTCCACTACCCCGAAGGGGTGCGCGAGTGGGCCAAGCTTCTATCCGAGAAAGGTTGTCGGTCAGTCCCTTGTATCTATGGGGCGCGCGTGACGCAGTTGGGCGTCAGATGCGATTCGCCGTTCAACGCCAGCGGTGAAGTGTCGAATGTTGCTCAGGTGCCATTCCAGCTAAACGAGAAAGTCGCGTCTGCCCGTCAGCTTTCGACTGCGGCCGGGCGTGGTCCCGATGGCCGATCACCCTATGTGCTCCGCTATGCGACTCTCAATGGCGTGCAGTCCTGCGAGATCTCTTCTCTGCAGTTTCACATTCTGGAGGCCTTTCGACGGCCCATGCCACCAGAGCAAGCGATCAACGTCCTAGTTGAACGTGTCGCGGCGGAAATCGAGAAGCGTCCGCGCGTTCTTGCGCTCTGCCGCAAATACCTCGAAAGCTTTGTCAGCGAGGGAATCCTCGTGCCCACCCGACAACGGGCGGGAGAAAAGAACGCTTGAGGGACGGGTTCCGCACCGCGCCCTCGAAACGCTCCGGGATTCCACCTCCTCCCAACCGATCCGGGATCCGCGGTAAGCACGCGGGCATCGGCTGAGCGAGGATAAATCCAGCCTACAGGCAGCGAATCCGGCAACGTCAGGTCAACGTGGGTGGCCATCTACTCGTGGGTCGGCCTAGGGACTGGCTCCTCCACGCGCCGTCCGAATCCGCGGGCACGCGCCCAGCGGATGAGTTCCACCGTCGAGTGCAGTTCGAGCCGATAAATCAGGCGATGGCGGAAGGTTCGCACCGAGTGCACGCTCAGGCCCAACCGTTCGCTGATCACCGAATCTTTCTGCGCCGTCGCGAACCAGTCGAGCAGCTGTTGATCACGTGCGCTCAGCACGCGGTGCCACGAGCGCCCGTCCTGCACGAGTTTCTCCAGCCCCGCCGACACGCGGGGCGCGACAACCCGCCGCCCCGACCGGATCGCACGCAACGCCGTCACTAGGCCGCCGAGTCCGGTCTCCTCCCGTAGGAGCACCGCCGCAGGCTTCGCCTCCAGCGCCCTCACTAGGTCAACCTCTGTGAGTTCGGACAGCAAAAGCGCGATCCGTACATCCGGTAAGTCTGCGCTGATCCGGCGCACACAGTCCCACGCACATCCCCCGGGCAGGTCGCTCGAAAGCAACAGTAACGTCGGTCGCAACCGACCACACATCCCCGAGCACTCCGCCACCGAGCCAGCTACCCCCGCCCAAACCCCGCCCTCGACACCCTCCCACGCCAGACGCAATGAATCTGCCGACCACCGATCTCGCTCCGCCACCAGCAGCGAAGCGGAACCCGGCTTCTTCCGATCCTTCACCTCAACTCTCCCTCCACCCGCAGCGCGAAGGCTAAGCCCCGGCCCTGTCGGGAGGCGTGGGTCAGGGTGCGAAGGCGAAGCGGAGCGAGCCATAAGGAGCGGTGCTCCCCGCGAGGTCCTCGCGCAGAACACCGACGCTCCCCATCGTATCAGGAATCCACGCCAAAAATCCGGGAAGATTGGAAACCGGCCGGGAGAAATTCCCGTCGAGGACCCGGGGCCGCAGTACCTCGGAGCGGGACAACTGATCTGGATCTACCTGCTCCTGAAGCACATCACCTCCCACGACAGCCGCTCCCTGCGATGGGCGCGGGCGGTACTATCCAGCTTCTCCAAGACAAGGATATGTCGGGCACTCACACGAGGCGCAGCCAGGTAAGCGGGCCTTTATCGGGAATCGCGATCGGCCCCACTCGGAGGTTGGCGCAGCACGGGGCGACCAACACCCATGGTCGAAACCGCCCGACCGGCGGCCTGCGTGTACCTGAGACACCGCCTAGCGCCGCGACTAGAAGACGCTACAGGTCGATTAGTGCGCGCAGATCGAGGCTACCGCGCCGCGAGCCAGCCGCGGGTCACCTCGGCGTCCTGCCGGAACCAGGCGACGCCGCGGGCGCGGTCGGCGAAGGGCACGGCTTCGTGCTTCGGGTACTCGACGTGGATGCACACCGGCAGCCTGTCCCGGGCGGCCAGCGCGAGTTTCACCATGTCCGGGCCGACGATCCCTTCCGCCAAGGGGGTCTCGATCGTGCGGTCACGGTCCCAGCGGAAGCTCTTCACGTAGAGCGATCCGATGCGCGGAGCGATCATCCGGATCGCCGCCGGCCACGCGCGACCCAACTCCACGCGGAGGTGCCGAAGGTCCAGCGCCACCGCCACCTGCGCGGGCGCAATGTCATCGAGCATCAGGTCCAGATCCCAGAGCGCCCCGCCGACAAAATCCGCGCCGGCATGGTTCTGGTAGAGGGCCTGCATCCCGAGTTCGCGGTTCAGCGCCGCGATGTCGCGCAGCTGCGCCCGGAAATCCGCCAGCTGCACTTTCGGGGAGACGCCCGCGCGGTAGCGGAAGCCGCGGTGGCGATAGAGGGTGATTCCAAGCGCACGCGCCGCACGCAGGGAGCGCTCAATGTGCGGGTCGTCCGCCCGCGTGAATGATGACGCGAGCACGAGGATGCGCCGCTTCCGCGCCGCCATCGCCGCCGCAAGGACCGGGAGCTCATCCGCAGCCCGCTCGGGCTTAATGTGTCCTTCCGGCCGGAGCGTGAGTTCAAGGTCGAGCCCGATCTCGTCCCAAACCTGCGCGGTCTGCTCGGGCGTGTACTTCTCAAAGAAGTGCTTCTCGAAACCGGCGATCGGGAAGGCCGCAAGCGAGGCGCCACCGGAGGCTGCCGTCGAAGTCTTCGCGTCGGCCGCCGCCGCGGTGCCCGTCGCCGCGCGGAGGAGTCCTCCGGTCACCGCCACCGCCGCCAAACCCGCCGAGCGCCGGAGAAAGGTCCGCCGCGTACCCGCCGCCAAAGTCGAAGACCGGAGTTCCATGGCGGGATCCAAGGGCATCCGGTTCCGCCGGGCAATGCCGCAGTGCGGCACGTAAGCCCTCGGTCGGCCGCGCCCGCAGGGATCTCCAGGTCGCACCCGCGCTCGGTCCGGGCCAGGCCGCCCCGGACCCCCGAACCGCCGTTTGCCCTTGCCCAGCCGCTGCGGGGCGTTGGACTGACCCGCTTTCGCATGTCGGAATTGTCTTCGTCCGCCTCCCCGTCATTCCCCGAGTCCGTCGCTGCGCCCGCCGCCCCCGCCAGCCGCGCCCCCAATCCCGAGCACGTCCTGCGCGTCGCCGAGGAGCTGGGAATCAAGGTGTTTCAGGTCGCCGCCACCGCGGCCCTGTTCGCCGAGGGCGCGACCGTGCCGTTCATCGCGCGCTACCGCAAGGAGGCCACCGGGGAACTCGACGAGGTGCAGATCACCGCGATCCGCGACCGGCTCGAACAGATGGCCCAGATCGACGATCGCCGCGCCGTCATCCTCGCCTCCCTGAAGGAGCGCAACCTGCTCACGCCCGACCTCGAAAAGGCCATCCGGGCCGCCACGACGCTGACCGCGCTCGAGGACATCTACCTGCCGTTCCGCCCGAAGAAACGCACCCGCGCCACGATCGCCAAGGAAAAGGGTCTGGAGCCGCTCGCCAATCTCATCCTCGCCCAAGAACCGGGCACGGACCTGCCCGCCGCCGCAGCCGCCTACGTCGGTCGCGAGTACACACCCGACGACGGCAAGAACACCGCCGCCAAGATCGCGAGCGCCGAGGAGGCGCTCGCCGGCGCCCGCGACATCCTCGCCGAACGGATCAG
>CAZEJZ010000036.1:0-13114 GCA_964512415.1 uncultured Opitutaceae bacterium | reverse complement strand
GGCGGACCTGCTCCCGCTCGCGGGAACGGTCGCCGACGGTCGCCGCTTCGGCCTCCACCCCGCCATGGCAGACCTCAAAGCCATGTACGACCAAGGCAAGGTCGCGGTGCTCGGCAACGTCGGCACACTCGTCTACCCGACGACCAAGGCCCAGTACACCGCCCGCTCGGTGCCCCTGCCGCCCGCCCTGTTCTCCCACAACGACCAACAGATCGAGTGGCAGTCGAGCGTGCCCGACAAGGCCTTCGTCAGCGGCTGGGGTGGCCGCGTCGCCGACCTCACCAACGCGCTGAACGGCAACAGCCGCGTCTCGATGGCGATGACGCTCGCCGGCCAGAACTTTTTCCAGGTGGGGCGCAATGTTGCGCAGTACGCGGTGGGCACGAACGCCGTTCCGACCCTCACCGGGTCAGGAGTCGGCACCTCCGTCAACGGGGTACGCACCGCCGCCCTCACCGATCTGCTCACCGCGCAGAATCGCAACCTCTTCGAGACCGCATTTGCCGGCCTCACCAAGGAGGCGATCGACGACAGCGCCTTCCTCTCCTCCGTCATCACGGGCAACAGCCCCTTCCAGGCGCAGTTCAACGGGCTCACCACCAACCTCTCGCAGCAACTGCACATGATCGCCCGGCTGATCAACGCCCAGGAGGCGCTCGGCCTGAAGCGTCAGGTGTTCTTCGCGCGCATCGGCGGCTGGGATCTGCACGACAACCAACTCAACGTCGGCCAGCGTTCCAGCGGCGCCCACGCCTCCCTGCTCAACGACGTGAGCCGCTCGCTCAACGCATTCTACCGCGCCCTTGGCACGATCGGGGCCGAGAGCCAGGTGACGACCTTCACGGCCTCGGACTTCGGGCGGACGTTCGACACGAACGGCGACGGCTCCGATCACGCGTGGGGCTCGCATCACTTCATCGTCGGCGGCGCCGTCAACGGCGGCAGCGTCTACGGCACCATGCCGAACTTCGCGATCCGCGGGCCCGATGACGCGGGTTCGCGCGGCATGTGGATCCCGTCGACGAGCGTTGACGAATACAGCGCCACGCTCGCGAAGTGGTTCGGCGTCAGCGCGACCGACCTGCCGATCGTGTTCCCGAACCTCGGCCGCTTCGCCAAGCCGGACCTCGGCTTCATGAAGGCCTAGTGCGCGGGCTCCGCTCCGCGCCCCCTCCCGTCGGTCACCGTCACCCCTGACGATGCGGCGTCGCCTTGCCCGACCGATCCTCGCGAGCGCGCTGCTGTTCGCGCTCATCGTCGCGGCGATCTGGCTGGTCCGCGAACCCGCGTCACGGTCGTCCACCGGAGCCCGCTCCCTGGCTCCGGGCCCGACCGCCGCGCCGAAGTCCGCCGCTTCCGCCGCGGTGACGTCAGCGACGTCTCCCACGCCTGCACCAGGTTCGACGGAACCGCGCAGCGAACTGGTGGACGGACTCAACGATCCGCAGGGCTCCGTCGAGGCGGATCTCCGCCTCCTCAACGAGGTGTTCTCGGCGTGGCTGACGCATTTCCGCGAAGGCGGCATCCCCATCGGCGACAACCGCGAAATCACTGCGGCGCTGACGGGTGGCAATGCCTTAAGCTATCCTTTCGTCCCGAGGGACCACCCCGCAATCAACGCGCGCGGTGAACTCTGCGACCGGTGGGGCACACCCTTCCGGTTCCACGTGCTCAGCCGGATGCAGATGGAGATACGCTCCGCCGGTCCCGACCGGCGCTTCGGCACGGCCGACGACGCCGAGTGGGCGCCGTGGCCGCGCAACTTCTAGGTGACCGGTCCCGCGACCTGCCGTCTCAGGAAACCGGCTGGCGCAGGAGGCAGTCGATCAGGGCATCCAGCGGGGCGGTGGCGAGGCCGCACACGACGTCACCGCCGCCGTAATAGAGGTGGTACACGCCGCCGATCACCGCGTGTCCGCACGGGAAGCACACGCCGTTGTAGAGACCCTTGGTCTCCCACAACGCCTGCGGCTCGAAGATGGGGCGACGCGTCCGGTGCGTGACCTTGAAGGGATTGGCGAGATCGAGCAGCAGCGCTCCCAGCCGGTAGTGCTTGTCGTCACCCACCGCGTGATAGATCTGCAACCAACCGTGCGGCGTGCGCAGCGGCGGATTGTTGGCCCCGACCTTGCGCTCCCAGTCATACTCCGCCTTGGCGAGGAGATGGAGCTGCTTCCAGCCGAGCAAATCCTCCGTCGCCGCAATCCAGATCGCGGGCTGGGCGTTCGGAAAACCTTTCCCGTGCCACTGCATCGGACGGTGCAGCGTGACCCACTTCCCACCGACTTTGTCCGGGAAAATCACCACGTCCCGCTCGTCGAGCGAAGGATCCGTCAGACGCCCGGCCCGGATCCACTCCCGGAAATCCCGCGTCAGAAACAGGTGGGTCGAGGTGAGATTGTGCCGCAGTGCGGCGGGAAAGTGACCGGGGAAAGCCAGGTGGGGCCGCGCGGCCAGCGCCTTCTCGTCCCAATAGCGTCCGGGCGGAAACGGACGCGACGCGACCGTCACGTAGTACCAATCGCCCACCTTGATGATGCGTGGATCCTCCAGGCACCCGCCATCGGGTGTGAGCGGGATGGGTGATGCCGCGGGGCCGCCGGGCTCACGCACGAAGGTTTGTCCGTCACGACTGCGTGCCAGTGCCAGATGCACGCGGTGCTCGGCGTCGTCTCCAGCGGCTCGATAGAGCAGAAGGGTCTCACCGCTCGCCTCGTCGTGCCACGCGGCGGGATTGGTGGTCACCAGCGACTCCCACGCGCGCGCCGGATCCGGAGAAAGAATCGGCTGCGGATGGCGAGCCAGTTGGAACTCGGAAGGAAGGATCATGACTGGGAAAAAGAGGAGAGGTCGCTCCGACTCAGGGGATGAGAAGACAGGGAAAGCGGTCAGCGCGCTTCGTAGACCTCCACGAGGGCGATGCCTGTCGTCTCGTTCCGGCCGCGCACTTGCACGGTGTAGGCACCGGCGTCGAGATCGAGCAGCAGTCCGGCGTCGGCGCTGCCGGCCGCGTAGGGAAATGCTCCGGATGCGGCCGCGGTCGCCGCAAAGGAGGCCGCGTTCACGCCCTGGCTCCAGTTGTCGTTCGTCGCGACCACGGTGGAGCCACGGAGCACGGTGATCTCCGGATCGGCGAGGAATCCGGTGACGCCGAAGCCGCCGAGTGCCGGACCGACCCCGCGGATGACGACGCGGCGTGGACCACCCTCGACGACGAAGCCGGCGATGAGGATTCGCTCGCCGGTCTCGACCCGTCCGCGAGTGGCGACGTTGATCAGTTTGCCCGAGGGGGCCGGAGGGGCCGCCGCGGCGGCGACGCGCCGGATCCTTCCGTCGCCCTTGGTCATGATGTAAACCTCGCCGGCGAGATCGATTCCGAACCGCACGTCGGCGCGCGTGGTGCCGGCGAGCGTCGTGAGCTTGGCGTCCGCACCGTTCCGCGTGAGTCCCAGCTCGTACACCGTGGACTGGGATCCCGGCGTGATCGTGTCGGCCTTGATGTAGAACATCCGGCCAGCGGGGATGTCGCCGAAGAAGTACAGGCCCCGCAGCGCGGGTACGGCGGAACCCCGATAAACATAGCCGCCAGCAATGGCATCGCCCTCGTCGTGGTCATACTGGGCGACCGGATACGTGAAACCGAAGGTAGCGTCGTCGGCGGGCAGCGGGTAGACGACGCTGGTCTGGTTGGTCCGCAGGACAAAGGTGCCCTCGCGGTCAGGATAGCCGTAATCGCCGCCCTTGGTCAGGAGGTTCACCTCCTCGATCTGATTCTCACCGATGTCGCCGATCAGGGCGCGGTGGGGTGGCTGGGAATCCCAGCTGATGCGGTGCGGATTGCGGAAGCCCCACGCGTAGATCTCGCCGAGCGTATCGGCCTTGCCGTCGTTCGCGTAGGGATTGCTGACCGGAATCCCGTAGCGGCCGTTGGGGCCGTTCGTGCCCAGCGGATCGAGGCGGAGGATGCTCCCGTAGGGCGAAGACAGTTTGTGCGTCCAATCCGGGCGTCCGGCCGCCACCGAACCCCCGTCGCCGGCGCAGACGTAGAGCAGTCCATAGTCCTCGTCACCGGCCTTGGCGTAGGGGTTGAAGCCGATGTCCTGAAGCCCGTGAATCGTGCCGGTGTAATCGATCCGGAGCAGTTCCCGTCGCGTGCCGGCAAAGACGTTGGCGCTCGGTGTGGTGGCGGTCCATTCGGTGATCACGCCCTGAAGGACCACGGTCCCGGCGGCCGCCGCGCCGTAGTCGGCGCGGCCGCTTCCCGCAGCCTCCATGTGGGCCGTGTACAGACGGCCGTTGGTGGCAAACTGCGGATGGAAGGCGAACCCCGTCAATCCGGTTCCCAGGCCGGGGGAATCGCGGAACGCCGCAACCTGCGCCTTGACGTCGAGGTAGAGCGACATCGATGTCGCCGCCGAGCTGGCAATCACGTACAGCGGCCCGCGCTGGTCATTCACGAAGAGACGAGGCGTGCCGTCGTAGGCCGGCTTCAACGTGGAGAGCCGGGCCCGGGGAGACGCGGCCGTCGCCGGCGCCTGAAGCCAGTCCACCAGCTCCACCTTCACGCCCTCACTCCCGATGCGAGCCGGGATCGGATTGCTGGTCTGCGCGGCCATCGGCAGCGCGAGCGCGAACGGAATGAAGACTGCGAGAAGGCGACGGAAGGAAGGACGCATGAGGGACGAGCGAAGGCGGGGACCGGGCGAGTTGCGGCGGAAGGGGCGCAACCGCCCCACACGGAACAGGCGGCGCGAGCGCGCGCCGCCTGCCGTGGTGGGTGGTTGAGTGAGCGGAGAGAGGCGACCGCTCAGCGGGCCTCGTACACCTCGACGATCGCGACGCCCGTCGTGTTGTTCACGCCCGAGACCTGCGCCGTGTAGGCACCCGGCTCGAGGTCGATGAGCATGCACGCGTCCTTGCTCGTGTCACCAAGCGCGAAGGCACCGGAGGACGCCGCCGTCGTCCGGATGGCCGCCGCGTTCACGGCTTGGCCCCAGTCATCGTTGGTCGCCACGGTGGTCTGGCCCCTGAGGAGGGTCAGGAACGGATCGGCCAATGTTCCGGAGACGCCGAATGAGCCGAGCGTCGGACCGACGGCGCGGATCAGCACGCGGCGGGGGCCGCCTTCGACCACGAAACCGGCGATCAGGATGTTGCCGCCCGTGCCGACCTGGCCGCGGGTGGCGATGTTGATCATCTTGCCGGTGCCGAACGGACCCGCCGGAGCGCCGCCCGGGGTCGTCAGGTTCGCGGTGCCGCTGTTGTCCACGTAGAAATCGTCAAAGATCAGCGCGTCGATGCCCGTCGTGCCGTCATTGGCCGTGCGCATGAGGATCGTGTCGAGCGCCTTGCCCTTCGGGTCGTAGCGGTGCTTGGAACCAGTCCAGACTTTCGTCTGCGTCGCCCACTGGCCGCCGCGGATGTAGCCGTCATACGTGTTGTTCGTGCGGTCGATCACGACCCAGTACTCGTACCAGACATTGCTCTGCGGGATGGCGTTAGCCGGGTTGGCGCCGGTGGAGATGAGCTGGGTGTAGCCCGTGCCGGTGTGCTGGTCGAGGATGCCCGCGTTGTTGCGCATGAGCACCGAATAGTTGCCCCAGGACCAGTCCTTCGGGCCCGTGCCTAGTTCCTCGGCCGAGACCAGACCGTAGGTCATGTTGAGGATGGCCGGCGCACCGCCGACGAGCGGGGACAGCATCTTGAAGTACAGCGTCGACGTGTTGGCCGTCGCCGGGAACTTGTCGGTGATCTTCTGGGCCTGCGGCAGGGAGAAGGTGTAGTTGTAGGACAGCGCCGCCGCACCACCTGCGGTCTCGCCGGGGTAGAGGCGCAGCACCTTGCCCTGCGCCGCGAGGGCGGCCGGGGCGTCGACGACGGTGGCGGTGCCGGGGGTCTTGGCGAGGGTCGGGCCGGTGATGGTGACGGTCCACCCCGTGGCGTTCCCGTCGTTGAAATTTCCAACGAGGTTCCACTGGGCGCTCAGCGGGGCGACGACGCCCAGCGCGATGGCACTAACGATCAGTTTCTTCATAGCTGACATGTGTTTAGGGTGAGGTTTGACGGACAAAGCGGGAGCGGTGACGCGGTCGGAGGCTAGAACCCGGCCGAAAGCGTGAGGCGGTAGCTGCGGGGCCCGTAGTAGACCTCCGTGCGACGGAGCACGTTGGCCCCGCCGCTGCGGTTGGTGTACGAGATGAAGCTCTCGCCCTTCTGGTCATCGAGCAGGTTGCCGATGTTGAGTTGGAGCGCGTAGGTCACGCGCTTCCGGCGCCATTCGTAGCGACCGCCGAGATTGACGATGTAGCGCTCCGGGGTCGGCGGCGTGCCGTAGAGATTGGTCGAGAGGTCGCGGCCCCCGATCGGCAGCGACGTCTTCGCCGGGCCGACGTAGCTCACGCCGAGGTTCGGCGCGAGCCCCTTGAGCGGGCCACTCGTGAACGTGTACTTGGTGAAGACCGACGCGGTATCCTCGGAGCCGGAGAACAGGCTGGTGCCTTGGAGACCTCCGACCAAGTCAGAGGCGGCGACGTCACCGACCTTGAGCTTGCTGTTCGATCCCTGCTTGGTGACGCGATCCACGATGCCGTCCTTGTTGTCATCGTATTCGACGAGCCCGAAGGCCTCGCGACCGAGCGCACGCACCCAAGCGTCATACTCCGTGCCCCAGCGCTTGCCCTCGGGATCGACGAGGTCGGCGAGCTTGAAGGGAGAGATCGCCTCGCGCTCGGTGTGGGCGTAGTTAAAGACAAACTGGAGGCGCGTCGTCGGCTGGTAGATCAGCTGCAGATCGAAGCCGGTGGCCTCGTCGGTGTAGGTGGTGTTCGCGCCCTTGGCCGTCTTGATGCTCGGGTTGTTACCGAGGAAGCCGCCGAGCTCCTTCTCGTAGACGATCGGTTCGAAGTCGTTGGGTCCGGACACCGCCGAGAAGCCACGCGTGCCACGCGAGAGGTCGGCAAACGCCTCCTCAAGGTAGTTCCGCCACGTCTTCCCGTTGGTCTTGCCGTTGCGGTCGATCACCGGCTCATCCAGCAGCGCGTAGTCGAAGTAGTTGTAGGTCTGCGGATAGACATCGCCGCCGAAGAACTGCCGCCGGCCGAGGTAGCCCTTGGGGAAGGCAAACTCGCGGCCGATCACTTTCCCGTCCGCGTCAAACAGGAGGCGTTGCACCGTGCCGAGCTCGATGCCGTCACGCTGGAAATAGTAGTTGTTGACCGGGTAGTTCAGCGGCGTCGATGCCGTCACCTGCGTGGGATCGAAGTACCCGTCGCGCGAAGGCGGTTCGCCGCCCACGGGGTCGCGGCCGCCGACCCAGTAGATCGGGGCAGGCGCGAAGTCGGTCGACCAGATCGCGTTCTCGCGCGTGATTCGATAGCCGGAAATCGTCCCCGAGAGCTTGCCGCCGAAGAGATCGAACTTGAAGCCGACCTCCTCGCTGACGGTTTGCTCGGAGGGAATGCCGTCGCCGTTGCCATCGAGTGCGCCGGTGTTCGGGGTGATGCCCTCGCCCCGCATCGCGTACACCGTGAGGTTCCTGGTGAGGCGGTAGTTGAGCGCGAGCGTCCGCGTCACCGCCGTCTCCGGCTCGGCCCCGGGCCGGTACTGGTTCACCGCCACGCCGTTGGGCGGGGGAAGGAAGCCAAAGGTCTGGTTGTCGGGATTCCGCGTGATCACGCCGGCCGGCGGATTGTGGCGGGGAGACGCCGGATTGAAGGTCGGCTCCTGCCAGCGGTCGTACAGGCGATCCCGCGAGTGATACCGATCGTGCCGCAAGCCCGCGATGACGCCGAGTTTCTCGTCGAGGAACCACCCTTGGTAGAGGCCGAAGTGTCCCGAGTACCAGACATCGAGCCGACGGTAGTCCGTGCCGGGCTGCGCCAGGGGCTCGCCTTGGTAGCGGATGGGGTCGAAGTTGTAGATCGATCGGAACTGCAGCGGGTCGTCCGTGGCGAGTTCACCGCGCGGGGTGAACTGGTTGTTGATGCTCTCGCCGGCCGTGACCACGTCGGCGCGGTCCTGGATGTCGTGTCGGCCGATCAGGAACGTATGCTTTGCCGGAGCGCGACCGAGGAAGTCACGGGTCTCCAGAGAGTACGTCGCGCGCAAGCGGTACTGCGCGGTGTCCGTATCCTCCGGCGTCTTCCGCCACCAGTAGCGGATCGTGCGGTAGTCCGTGAGGTCACGGCGATCGCCCGGGATCGGCGTCCCGCGGAAGGGAAAGATCGTGACGTTCTGGGCGAGGAACGCCTTGGTCGCCGCCGCGATCGCCGGATCCGTCGCGGGATCGTTGGCGCGCGCGACGAGGGTGGTCTTCAGGAGCAGGCCGCCGTTCTCATTCGTCAGCGTCGCCAGATTCATGTCGAACCGCTCTTCCGCCGCCGTGCTGAGGAAGGCGCCACCGGAGATCGTGAGGTTCTCGATGGGGGTGAAGTCGACCGTCGCCATCAGGTTCGACTCCCGACGCTGGTCGTAGGTGTCCGGACCCGAGATCCGGAACGACTGCGGCTTCCCACCGAAATCCTTGGCCCAGTTGTACTGCTCGTAGAACGGGTTGCGGAAGTCCGGGTTGATCGCGGCCGCGGTGTTGTCGTAGATGAACTGAGGGCCGATGCCCGTTGCCTTGCGGTCGGCATACTGGCCCTCGACGAACACATTCCAGCGTCGGTTCTGGAACTGGAGCGAGGCGGACGAGTAGCTCAGGTCATTCTCCGCGAAATCGGTCCAGCTGTCGCGATGGTCTCGGGCGAGGATCACCCGGTAGTCGAGGGACCCGCCCCAGAGATCCCGCTTCAGCGGCCCCGTCGCATCGAACGTGCCGCGAAGATACCCCTCGCTTCCCACGCCCAAGGAGGCCGAGTAGGCTGGGGCGTTCATGGGCCGCTTCGCGACCACGTTCACGATGCCGGACAGCACCCCGATCCCGTAAAGGAGGCTGTTGGGCCCGCGGACCACCTCCATGCGCGACACGTTGGCGGTGTCGATGATGCCGCCGAGCGTGACCCCGTAGTTGGCGATGATGCCGCCGTAGCGGAATCCCTCGCGATTCTGGAAGGACACGTTGAACCCTCGGACGATCATGCCGTTGTCGAAGCGGCCCCCGAGGCCGCTGCGCGAGGACGCGGAAATGTCGGCGCTCTGGGTCTCGTTCACCCCCTTGCCGTTGCTCTCCGCGCTGTTCGCCGTGCCTTGCGTATACTGTTCGGTGAACACGCCCGAGGAGTACTGCAGCGACTCGCGGAAATTGGTCGCCCCGATGTCGGAGATGAACTCCTCGTTGATCACCTCGATCGACATCGGGAGATCCTTGATCGGGGTGTTGAGGCTCGTGCCTGACGTCGAGTTCGTCGAGCGATAGCCGACGTCACGCGACGCATCGATCTGGAACGGCGAGAGCGCCACCACCTCCGGCTCCACCTTCGCCTCGGCGACGGCGGGCCGCGGTGGAACGACCGTCTGCGCGCGCGCCGCGGAAAAAAGACCGAGCAGGACGGCGAGCGCCAGGCGGGACAGCCGGAGGAGCGGGGCAGGAGATGGGAAAGGGACGCGAGTCATGACGACGGAAGCGGCGCGGAGCCGGCCAGGGGGAGGGAAGAAGCGGACAGACCAGCGAGCGGACGGGAGCATCGGAGGCGGAACGGGGCGGGCGGCGGGGGTGAACGCAACCGGACGAAACTTCCCACCTTCCGGTTTCTCAACGCTCGCGTGACTTTTATCGAACAGTGGAGCGGTCCGGGTTCCCTGCTCTGAGGATCGGGTGCGCGTCTCGCCGACGAAGCCGCGAGCTGGCGGTTTGCTCCTTGCCAGCAGCGTCGCCGCAGGTTTCTCCGTGATCAGACGCCTCGGCCGGTCTTCCCCGACCCTTCCGCAGCACCGCTCCGAAGCTCAGACCCCGTCCGTCTCGTCCATGTCCGCATCGTTCCCCCAATCATCGATCATCCGGATCCGCGGGCGCCGCGGCGCAGTCGTGGCGGCTGCGCGGTGGCTGCTCGCGGCCGCATTCGCGGCGATGCCCGCCTCCGCCCAGCCGGCGTGGCCCCCGGTCGAACCGGCGGACTTCAATCGCCTCAGCATCGGTGATTTCGCCGACCACGAACTGGAGGTGCCGTACTTTCTCTTCCACTTCTCCCGCGTCGCCAATGCGGTGGTGGAGACCGGGCCGGACCGGGGGTTCCTGAATCTGGCCGTCAATCGCCCACCGCAGTACAACGCACCCTACAACGCCCGCATCATGGAGATGCAGATGGCGCTGGCCTACTTCTACGCCACGAACCGCCCGTGGAACCGCTACTACGGCGATCCGGCGGTGCGCGTGCGGCTCGAGGCGATGCTCCAGCGCTGGAGCGAAATACCCAACGCCGACGGACTCTTCGCCGAATACAGTCCCACGAACTTCGGTCTGGCCCCGACCGGTTTCGGCTCGATGGCGGCTTCCCAGGCACTCGAGTTGATCATTCGCTCGAACCTGCCGTTCGACGCGGCCGTGATCGAGCGGGCGCAGGCGGCACTGCGGAAGGCCCTGGTCGCCCTCTTCACCCGCGAGGACATGAAGCGGGACGCGCGTCAGTACAGCAACCAGCTGAGCGGCTCGTTCTCCGCGGCACTGCGCTACCTTACCCTCTGGCCGGATGCAGAGCTCGAGGCCCTCACCACGAGCGCCATCGTCTACGCCAGCCAAAACGACCAAAGCCCCGCTGGCTTCCATTACGAACAGGGAGGGGCGGATGTCGGCTATTCGACGGTCCACGACACGAACCTGCGGGTCGCCCGGCCTTTCCTGCTCAGCAAGCCCACGATGCTCGCGGCGGTCGAAGCCGCCGACCGCCGCTGGAACGAGTGGCTCTCCGCCAACCTCATCCCCTACTCGCTCTCGGGCGTTCCGGGGTATCTCGCCAACGCGGGCATCAACACCCGCACCTCCCAAGCCACGCAGACGGCTGGCGTGCGGCCGTACGCCGAGAACGTCTCCGCCGCCCGACCGTTCGCCTTCAACGAGGACGAATTCCGCGCCAGTCGCGTCCAGCGCCGCGCCGATCTGGTCTCGCTCTTCGGAAAATGGAGCCCCCTGTCAGTGCCCAACGAATACAGCTACATTCCCTCCTTCGTCTACGAGTCGGTCCGTGAGCTCAACCCGTGGCAGCCGACCTACGCGCAGCGCGAGGCCGCCGTCGCCGCCCTGCCCTACTTCGCGGCGTCCCGGTTCAATCGCATCTTCCACGATCCCTGGCCGCTGACCGTCTCGACGCTGCGGCGTCCCCACTACTACGCCGTCTTCAACAGCGGCAGCCTGCGGCTCGTGCGGCAGAACTACGGGCTCGGACTGCTCTGGAACCCCGTCTACGGGCCCGCGCTGCAGACGGTCGCAGGAACCACCTGGGCCTGGGGCACCCGGCCACGGGGTTCCACCTCGTTCTACGAGGGGTCCGAGGTCCGCGCACAACTCGCCCTCGGGTCCGCACCGCTCTCGCCGACGCCGGGCGTAACCACACTCCCGGACGGCGACTTCAGCGCCCGGTACGCCCTCGGCAACTCCGGCACCAAGACCATCCGCTTTGACGACGATGGCGTCACCGTCACCGTTGAGCACAGCGGGGCCTTCGAGGAGGTCATTCCCCTGCTCTACAACACCGACTCCACGCTCGAGGCCTCACCTCGCGAGGTGATCTACCGACGACCCAACGGAGGCGTGCTCGCGCTCACCATCACCTCCGCCGGTGGCACCGTCACCCTCGATTCGCCGGGCAACATCGTCACGGGCCTGCGCCGCCGGCCGGCCATCATCACCGCGTCGGGCTCGCTTACCTACCGCCTGCGCGTCGCCGCCTCGGCGCAGGCGCTGCTTGGCTCCGGGACGTTGGTGAACCTGTCGACGCGCGGACAGGTCGGAACGGGCGACGGCATCCTGATCGCGGGCTTCGTCGTGGAAAATGACACCCGCCGCGTGCTCCTTCGCGCCGTCGGGCCGTCGCTCGGGCAGTTCGGCGTGACCGGGTTCCTCACCGATCCGGTTCTCACGGTCTACCGGACCGGTCAAAGCACGCCCATCGCGAGCAACGACGACTGGGGCTCGGCCCCCGAGCTCGCGTCGGCCGGCCGCGCCGCCGGGGCGTTTGCGTTGGTCACCGCGAGCGCCGACTCGGCGCTGCTGACGACGCTGGCGCCCGGCGCCTACACCGTCCATGTGAGCGGAAAGAACAACGGCACCGGCGTCGCGCTGCTCGAGGTCTATCAGCACTAGCGCAGCGAGCGCCGCTCGCTCGCGGCGCACCACCGTGCTGTGGCCCCTCGTCACGCGAAGCGGAGCGACGCCGAACGACACGACGGGCGCCCGGGCGGACGCGAGCGCGTGGTGCCGGGCCCATCGCCTCGACTCGGCGCCCTCAGCATCAAGCCCGATCTCACCCCCGCGCCGATCGCGCAACACGCGCGTTGGCCGGTGATGAAATATCATCGCGCAGATGAAAATCTCGTCCGGTGCGACTTGCGTCTTCGCAGCGTGGAATTCAAAGTTCTGGAGACAGGCTCTCCGGAAACTCCGGCCGACCGTCCGCCTCCCCGACATGTCGTTTCCCCTCCCGACTTCCCGGTTCTTGGCTGCGTCCCTGCTGATCGTCGTGGGCGGTTTCCGCGCCGCCGCGGCGACGGACGCCCCGATCGACTTCAACCGCGACATCCGTCCGATTCTTTCGAACAAGTGTTTCTGGTGTCACGGACCCGATGAGTCGCACCGCAAGGGAGGCAACAACGGGTTGAGGCTCGATACGCTCGCCGGTGCTCAGGAGGACTTGGGCGGTTATCACGCGCTTGTGCCGGGAAGTCCGGAGCAAAGCGAGTTGATCAAGCGCGTCATCGCCACGGACGACGACGACATCATGCCGCCGCGCAAGACCGGAAAGTCGGTGACGCCGGCCGAGGTCGAGTTACTGCGCCGCTGGATCGCGCAGGGGGGGTCGTACGCGCAGCATTGGTCCTACGAGGCCCCGAAGCGCGCGGAGCCGCCGGCGGTGCAACAGGCCGACTGGGCCCGCACCCCGATCGATCGCTTCATTCTCGCTCGGCTGGAGGCCGCCCGGCTCAAGCCGCAGCCGGAGGCCGATCGCCGCACGCTGGCCCGCCG
>CAZEJZ010000035.1:0-13433 GCA_964512415.1 uncultured Opitutaceae bacterium | reverse complement strand
CTCTACGTCGACGATTGCTCGATGACGCGGAGGGTCATGATTGAGCTGTTGTTCGGCCGGCAATACCCGGTTGATCAGGCACAGAACGGTCAGGAGGCGGTGATCAAGCTGCTCTCGCGGCCGCTGGGTTATTACCGGCTGATCATCACCGACTATGATATGCCGGTGATGAACGGGGTGCAGTTGTCGAAGATCATCCTCGGCTCAAACTATCCCGCGAAGCTCGCGATGTACTCGGGCTCGGACCTGGCGGAGCTGCGCCGGGAGATGCTGCCCCACGCCCTGGATATGTTCCCGAAGGGTGAGACGGCCTCGTTCCGCCGGCACATCCACGGTCTCCTGGAGTCGCTGCGCGCCGAGCTGGTTCCTGAGGTCGCCGCCTGACCGCTGGTTTACCTGACGCGCGGGTGTTCCCTTCACCCTTCGCGGCAGGCGAGGTCGAAGAGATCGCGCCAGTCCCTTGGATCACCCGTAGCGTAGTTATCTGCCTGCAAGGCGGAGGCTTGCGCTTCGCTCACCTGGGCGCCAAAAAGGTGGCCGTGTTCATCCTCATCGGCAGTGACGGCAAGGAATACGGCCCGGCTTCAGCGCCTGTGGTGAAGCAATGGATCGCCGACGGACGGGCGACTCTCGAGACGCTGGGTAGGCGGGTGGGGGAGGAGGCGTGGCGTCGCTTGATCGAGTTTCCGGAATTGCAGCGGCGCGAACCAATCTCGGATGTCCCCCCGCCTAAGCTCCCACAGAGGGAAGCGCCTGCGGCGAGCGAAAAGGCGCCGGCCGCCGTGGTCCCGGCGGTGGGTCCGGCCACGGTTGACCCCCGCGCCTACGCTGCCGAGTTGATCGGAAGGGCCGGGAAACTGCGCATCGGCCACTGCGTCGGGCGTGCCTGGCGACTCATGACAGCCCACTTCTGGCCCATCGTCGGCGGGACGTTCATCGCGCTGGTGGTCCTGATGGTGGTCCAAGTCGTTCCGATTCTCGGGCCGATCGCGGGAATGTTTCTTAGCGGCGTGCTCTATGGGGGCCTGTACCGGTATTACCTGCAGCATGCTCGGGGCGACACGCCTGATCTGGGCGTCGTGTTTTCCGGATTCTCCGCCGCGTTTGTGCCCCTGATGCTGGGCTCCTTGGTCTCGACGCTGCTCACCACGCTCGGGCTTATCCTTCTGATCCTACCGGGTATTTATCTGGCTGTTGGCTATACGTTTACGTTCTTGCTCATTCAGGATCGGAAACTCGAATTCTGGTGCGCGATGGAGGTCAGCCGTCGGGTCATTACCGCCCAGTGGTGGCGTATGTTCGGACTGGTGATTGTGGCGGGATTTCTCGCGTGTCTGGGAGTGATCGGGCTCTTGGTCGGGATCTTCGTTACCCTGCCGATCCTCTTCGGAGCGATCGTCTATGCTTATGAAGACTTGATCAATCCACCAGGCACGCTCGCGGTGTCTGGACCACCGTCGGAGTTGCCGGCATTGCCATCGTCGAATTCTCCCGCGTGACAACGCCCGTTTTCGCTGAGGAAAGAGCGATCATGGAAGGTCCGGCGAGCCTGCAATTCAGGATGGTGCTGGCCGATCGCCACGCCTGAGCGGCGGCGATTCAGGCTCAGCTGACGAGATGCTCATGGCGGCGTCCTCGTTCGGACGAGAGCGGCCCGAGGCAAGCCGTCGGCATCTTGGCTGCAAAATGGGGCCGAGAATGGAACCGATCGCGCTTCATCGAAGAGTTGCGCCGCAAAGATTTAAGTTTTTCCCTACCGAGGTCGTAATTTTACGTATCCCGTGAAACCTTGGTCTCGCCGAGTCTCCCTGTTGGTGGCTGCGCTGCTCGCGCTGATGGTGATGGCCGTATCTCTGGGTCGGGCACAGGAATCGCGCTTGGCCAACCTCGCGATCCGGGCGGAGGCCGCGGCGGGGGCGCCGCTGATCGTCGGTTTCAACGTCGGCGCGGGCGCGGAGAAGACGGTCCTGATCCGGGCGGTGGGGCCGACGCTGGGGCTTTTCGGCGTGGCGTCGCCGCTGGCGGATCCGCGGCTGGAACTGTTCGCGGCGGGCGGGCGCAAGATTGGCGAAAACGACAACCACGCGGCGGCGGATGCGCCGGTGTTCACGCAAGTCGGGGCCTTTGCGCTGGCGGCCGGATCGAAGGACGCCGCGATCGTCGCCCGCCTCGGGACGGGCAGCTACACGGCGCACGTCACCGGAGCGGCCGGCACGCGGGGCACGGCGCTCGTCGAGGTGTACGAGGTCGGCGCCACCGGCACGCCGCTCACCAATCTCTCGGCGCGGGCGCGGGTCGGCACGGGCGATGCGATCCTCATTCCGGGATTGGTGCTGTCCCCCGGAGCGACCTCGCGGCGCCTGCTGGTGCGAGCCATCGGTCCGGGCCTCGTTCCCTTCGGCGTGACCGGCCTGCTCGCGGATCCGAAGCTGGAGCTGTATCAAGGCGGAACGCGGATCGCGGAGAACGACAACTGGGGCACGCCCGTCGGTCTGTACGCGGCGACGGCGCAGACGCTGGGCACTGCGTTCCAGCAGAGCGGGGCCTTCGGCTTGCCCGCGGGCAGCCTCGATGCTGCGATCTACACGATCCTGCCGCCCGGTGGTTACACGCTCCAGGTCAGCGGCGCCGGCGGAACGACGGGTGAGGCGCTGGTGGAGGTGTACGACCTGACGGGGCAGCCGGAGCCACCGGTGCAGCTGGCCTCGAACCTCTTCTTCGCGACGCTGCGGCCTGCGGCGTCGGCGACCTCCTCGACGGCGAGCGGCTTTGCCTCGATCACCTTCAACGCCGAGGGGGTGGCGCTGGTCAATGCGCGCCTCTCCAACCTCAGCTCGGCGCAGACCTCGGCGTACCTGCGCGTGGCGGGGACGGGCGATTACCTGCTGGCGCTGCCGGCCGGGCAGGTCACGCAGCGCGAATGGCGCATCGACGCGGTCGGGGCGTACTCGCGCAACGACATCCTGCGCGCGCTGAATGAAGGACGGATTTACCTGAGCATCAGCTCGGCGCGGTTTCCGGATGGGGAAGTCGCGGGCACGTTGGTCTCTTCGCGGGGCTCGCAGACCTTCGTGGCGCCTCCGGAGCCGCCGGCGCTGGCGGCCTCGGCGCTGAGCCAGCCGGATGCGGTGGCGGCATCGCGTTTCCTCACCCAGGCGACGTTTGGCCCGACCACGGCGTCGATCGACGAAGTCCGCCGCCTTGGGATCACCGAGTGGATCCGCACGCAGCGGGCGCTGCCGGTGACGTCGTTCCTGGCCGGCGTACGCGAGGACGCGACCCGCTTTCCGCCGCCGGAGAAGAACCCCGATGGCATGGAACTGGCGCGCATCGACATGTATTTCACGCACAACGTCGCGTGGTGGAAGCTCGCCCTGACGGCGCCCGATCAGCTGCGCCATCGGGTCGCCTTTGCGCTCAGCCAGATCTTCGTGATTTCGGGGGACGACACCAACCGCGCGGAGCCCCTCGCGCAGTACTACGACGTCCTCGCGCAGGAAGCCTTCGGCAACTTTCGGACGCTGCTCGAACGCGTCTCTCTGCATCCGGAAATGGCGTTCTACCTCACGTACCTGAGGAACCAGAAGGCGGATCCGGTGAGGGGCACGAGCCCGGACGAGAACTACGCGCGCGAGATCCAGCAGCTGTTCACGATCGGTTTGGTGCAGCTGCAGCCGGATGGAACCTTGCTGCTGGATGCGCAAGGTCTGCCGATTCCGACCTACGACAACATCACGATCACGGAGACGGCCAAGGTTTTCACGGGGTGGGCGTATCGGAACCAGAATCGGAATTTCTATGCCGATCCGGCATGGTCGGACCCGGGTGGCTTCGCGAACAGTTCCTTCTATTCGAACGCGAACGGCCGGATGCAGCCGCTGGTGTGCTATGAGGACTTCCACGATCGGACGGAGAAGCGGGTGATCAGCTTGCAGCAACTGCCCCCGCGCGTGGCGACCCCGACCGTCATTCCCGCCGGGCTGAACGGCGCGGACGAGATGCGGCTGCTCCTGGATGCGCTGTTCCAGCATCCCAACACCGGCCCCTTCATCAGCCGGCAGCTGATCCAGCGGCTCGTGACGAGCAACCCCAGCCCCGGCTACGTGCACCGGGTCGCGAAGGTGTTCGCGAACAACGGCAACGGCATCCGCGGTGATCTCGGGGCGGTGGTGACGGCGATCCTGACTGACTACGAGGCGCGCTCCCCGGAGGTCGCGACGAACGTTGGCTTCGGCAAGGTGAAGGAGCCCCTGCTGCGGACGACGGCGTTGCTGCGCGTGCTGGGCACGCAGGCTCCGAACGGACGGTTTGCGGATTCGTATTACGGCGATCCGCGCAGTGGCTTCTTTCCGGTCGGCTTCTTTGCCGGGGCCGGGAACTCCTTGTATTCCTTCGGCCAGGCGCTTTTCCGGGCACCGTCCGTCTTCAACTTCTATTCGCCGTTCTACTCGGCGCCCGGGCCGCTGGCGGACGCCGGCCTCGTGGCGCCGGAGATGCAGATCACGGATTCGAATCTCTCGATCCGGACTCCGAATCGCCTGACGGAGCTGATCAACCTGCAGCCTCCGGATGAGACGAACGCCCCAAAACCCTCGCCGTTCCTGCGGCATGATTTCCGCGAGCTTCTTTCGATCAGTGCCGATGCGGCGGCGCTCACGGAGCGGCTGAACCTGCTGTTCTGCGGCGGTCAGATGACCCCGCAGACGAGGAAGACGGTGACGGACGTGATTGGCACGGTCACCGTGATTCAACCGATGGCGAACACCGAGGCACGGTTCGCGGTCGGCACCACGCGGTGGGGCACGCAGCTCGCGGCGCCGCCCGTTGCGGCGTTCGATCCCAAGGGCTCGTTCACCATGGAGGGATGGTTCCACCCGGTCGGAACGGGAGTGCAGTCGTGGGCTTGGCTGATGGGCAAGCGTGGCAATTTCGAGGGCGATCCGTGGGCGATGTACCAGCTGTACATGAATGGCAGCGGCAGCGGTCCCGACGCGGGCAAGGTCAACTTCATGGTCGCCTCGGGCGGCGCGGGGACCGGCTCGTGGCTGATGTCCCCGCAACCCTTGCCGGTGGGCAAGTGGAGCCATGTCGCGGCGGTGCTGGATGGCTTGACGATGCGACTCTACGTGAACGGCGTGCAGGTGGCGCAGCGCACGGCCTCCGGGCCTCCGGCTGCCGACCCCACGGCACCGTTCTCCATCGGGGGCGCGGTGCAGGCGCGCGGGCCCGGCGGGGCGCTGAACTTTGACGGCAGCATCACGCAGGTGCGCTTCTGGAACGTTGCCCGTTCCACGGCACAGATCGTTCAGGGCATGAAGGAGCCGCAGCCCTCTGAACGGAACGGACTGGTCGCCGGGTGGCTGATGAACGAGGGGCAGGGAGCGAGCATTCCGGATTATTCGGGAAATGGATACGAGCTCGGTGCGTCCCGGGCCCAGCCGTGGCTGCCGCCGCTGACGTGGCTTCCCGCCGACGGCACCGGTTTGGACCGAGTGCAGTCGGCCCTCCAGGTGCTGCTGCTTTCGCCCGACGCCGCGCTGCAACGCTAGAGATCCCGCCGAAACGCCATGAGCCGCCCCCTGCCCAATCTGCCCCGTCGCGAGTTCATCCGTCAGGCGTGCTGCGCCGGCGTCGGCACTCTCGGGATGTTTTCCGCGATGTCGCAGCTGCGCCTCGTCGGCGCGCTGGCCGCCGATGCCTCGACGGTGCGGACGGCGGCCGCGGGGGCGGCGTCGGACTACAAGGCGCTGGTGTGCTTCTTCCTGAACGGGGGCAACGACGGCAACAGCGTGCTCGTGCCGACCGATGAGTCAGAGTACGGCAAATACGCCAAGGCGCGCGGGGACCTCGCCGTGGCGCGCAAGGACCTGCGCGCGATCACGCCGCGGGTGTACCGGGATGGCCGCGCGTACGGGCTCAATCCGAACCTCGTCGAGGTCGCCGATCTCTTTGATCAGGGCAAGGTGGCGTTCGTCGGCAACGTAGGCACTCTGGTGAAGCCGACCACGATGTCGGACTACACGGCGGGCCGGGCCTTGCCGCTGCAACTGTACTCGCACCTCGACCAGTCGGTGCAGTGGCAGAGCAGCATCGTGGACCAACCAATTTTCCGGACAGGGTGGGGCGGGCGCATGGCCGACCTGCTGCAGTCGATGAACGAGAACACGCGGCTCTCGATGGCGATCACCCTCGGCGGCTCGAACTACTTCCAAGTCGGCGAGCAGGTCGCGCCCTACGCCATCGACCAAGGCGGAGCCGACTTGCTCAACGGCTTCTGGGGCTCGGGGCGCGAGGGCGAACGTTACCAGGCGACGAAGAGACTGCTGGCGGCGGGGCACCCGAACGTGATCGGCTCGGCGTTCGCCGGGGCCACCAGCGCGGCGGTCGATTCCGCGGAATTCCTCTGGGACGCGCTGAACAAGGGCGCGTCGCTCAAGACGGCGTTTGCCGCCGATCAGACCTCGCAGCGGCTCCGCATGGTGGCGCGCCTGATCGGCATGGCGCCGAGCCTGGGGCTGCGACGGCAGGTGTTCTTCGTGAACATCGGCGGCTACGACGTGCACGCGGCGCAGGCGACGGCGCACGCGAACCTGCTGCGCGAGCTGAGCCGCGCGATGGGGACGTTCTATCAGGCGACTGTGGAACTCGGCGTGGCCGACAAGGTAACGTCGTTCACGGCGTCGGACTTTGGTCGTTCGTACAATCCGAATGGCGACGGCACCGACCACGCGTGGGGCAACGTGCAGTGGGTCATGGGCGGCGCAGTCGCCGGCCGGGAAATTTACGGTAAGATGGCCAGCCTCGAGGTCGGCGCGTCGGACGACACCGGCCGCGGCCGCTGGATCCCGTCGACCAGCGTCGACGAATACAACGCGGTGCTCGCGCGCTGGTTCGGCGTCAGCGAGGCCAGCCTGCCGACCGTGCTGCCGAACATCGGGCGCTTCGCGCGCGCGAATCTCGGGTTCCTCACCGCTTCATGAGTCCTCGTCGGAAGCTCTGGGTGGCGGTCCTGCTCGCGGCGGGGACGATCGTGCTCTGGTGGCTGGGTCGGCCGACACCCCCCGCGCCCGCACCGTCCGGCGGGGTCCCCTCCGCGGATCGCGCCGCCGACCTGACCGTCCCGGCCTCATCGACCGGTTCGACGGTCGCGTCGGCGGATCGGCGCGTTTCGGGACCGACCTCATCGGGCGATGCCTCCCGCGCGGGCCGGACCGAGGCCGAGGTGGCGGGCGCCGGGCGTCTCGACACCCCGGAGTCGCGTTTGGCCGAGCGGCTCAACCATCCGGATCATTCGCTCCAGGAAGACGTTGCGGTCGTGGGCTCGATGGTCGCGGCGTTCCGTTCGGTGTTTCGGGGCAACGGCAATCCCGTCGGCGACAACCACGACATCACGGCGGCCCTGAGCGGGCGCAATCCCACCCAATGGGTCTTTCTGCGCCCGGACCACCCTGCGATCGGTGCGGACGGACAACTCCGCGACCGCTTCGGCACGCCCTTTCACTTCCACGCCGAGTCAGGTACCCGCATGGAGGTGCGCTCCGCCGGCCCGGACCGTCGCCTCTACACCCCGGACGACGTCACGATGATTCCGTGAGGGTCGCCCTGACGGTTTGCCGCTCGCAACCGAGCGCCAAATCCGCCTAGCCTCCCCTCGCTGAAATACCCGGGTCCACGCCCCCGATGGGCCAAGCCCGGAGCCCCCCGCCCCGTGCGCTCTCCTATGCCTCCTCCCGCAGGGTCAGGCTTTGTCCTTTGTCCCCGCGTGCCCTCCCGCCTTCCGCGGACCTCTTCCGGAGAGGGTCAGGCTTTGTCCTTTGTCCTGACCTCGGGTGGAGCGGGCGTCGGGATGGAGCGGCAGCGCTGGAGAACAAAGGACAAAGCCTGACCCTCTCCGGCAAGGATGATCGTTCGCGTATGCTTTTCCTCATGAACTCCCTTCCGCTTCCGCGTCTGAATTGCGCGGCGTTTGTGCGGTGTATGCTGATGGCCGGCGTGATGCTGGCTGGTTTTGGGCCCGCCGCGCGGGCTGCGGAGGGCGGGGCCCCCGCGCCGGTGCTGCGGGCCGCCGCGGTCACGTTCTCGGTGCAACCGCGCGTTGGCATGCCCAGCGGCGGCAGCCGGACCGCGAACCTCATCGAGGAGGTCGTCGGCGACCTCAAGACCACGCTGATCTATCTGGATTATGGCTCGACACGGTTGTGCTTCGTGACGTCGCCGTTCGGCGTGCACTACCGCGCGCTCAACCAGCCGATCCGCCAAGCCTTGGCCGACGTGCTGAAGCTTTCGCCGGCGGAGGTGGTTGCCGCCAGCTCCCACAACCACACCGTGCCGGCGATCGAGCTTGGCGCGGGGCCGCCGATGATCGGCGACCGGATCGGGACGGGGATGAACGAGTTCGGGCGTGAGTACCTCGACGCCCTGCGTGCTGCTGCGCAGGGGCTGGACGCGCGGTTGGCTCCGGTGACCGTCGAGTGGGGCGTCGCGCAGGAAACGCGCTTCACCTACAACCGCCGCGGCCGTCGCCCGGACGGTCGCAGTTACTTCATCCGCGAGGAAGATCGGGTGCTGCTGGGCGAGGATTACGTGGGCACGACTGATCCCGACGCGACCGTCGTGGTCTTCCGCGGCGCCAACGGCAAGCCCGTCGCAGCACTGGCGTCCTACACGGGGCATCCCGTCACTGGATACAATCCAGAGAAAATGACTTCCCACGGCCAGTGGCCGCAGGTGGCGTGTGAGATTCTCTCCGCGCATCTGGGCGGCGTGCCAGTCGGCTTCCTGCAGGGCTCCTGCGGAGACGTGAATTCGAAGTACATGCTCACGGGCACGCTGGCGCAGGCGGACGAGGCCGGTCAGCAGTTGGGCGAGAGCTTCATCGCGGCCGCGGGCCGGCTCCGCAAGTCGCAGCGTCCCGGGCTCGAGTGGACGCGGGCCCGCGTGATCGTGCCGCAGGCGCCGCTGCCGCCGCTCGGCCAGCTTGAGCGCGAGCTCGCGGAGATCGACAGCTTCATCCAGCGGGCGCGCCGCGGTGATCCCGACACGCTGGAATGCGTGGGCATGAACTTCCCCAAGGCGCTGACCCCGCCTTACCGCGCGCGCCTCGTCGAGATCGTCCGCCCGTGGTACATCTGGGCGGTGGACCAGCGGAGGACGGGCGAGGCGGACGGCCTGCAGCCCGGGCTGAAGCTGGAGATCGTGGTGGCGCGCTTCGGCGACGTCGGCTACGTCGGCATGCCGGCGGAGACGTTCGTGCGGATCGGCCTGCGCATCAAGCGGGAGGCCCCGCTGCCCTGCGTGATTGCGGGTGGGTATGCGGACGGCTCGTACGGCTACATCCCGGATGCCGCGGCCACCGGTGACCGGGAGTACATGAGCGGATTCTTCCGATACATCCCGGAGCGCCTGCCGTACACCGGCGTCGGCGGTGAGGCGATGGCGGAGGTTGCGGTGCCCATCCTGGCGCGCTTCGCGAAGGCGGAGCCCATCCCCCCGTCGGTCCGCTGAGCGCTGCACCAAGCCCCGGCTCACCGAATCCTGGCCTCCCCGGCGCGGCGTCCGGAAAGCGGTCCCCGGAGTGCGGCGCTGGGAGCGGGTCCGGGAGCGACTTGGAAGCCACGATTCCCCCTCTTGCCTCTCTACTTTCCTCATGAACCCCTCCCCCGAGACTCCCTTCTTTGAACTCGGTGCCGACTGCGAGATCGGCCCGAACGTCCTGTTGGGCTACCGTTATCCCGGTTGCCGGGGGCCGACGCGGATCGGTGCGCGGGCGAGGATCCACTCGGGGAGCGTGATCTATGCGGACACGGTCATCGGCAACCGCTTCACCTGCGGGCACAACGTCACGATCCGCGCCGAGTGCGACATTGGTGATCGCGTGGTGATCCTGCACGGCAGCACCTTGGAAGGCCGCCTGAAGATCGGGAAAGGCGTCAAGATCATGGCGCACGTGTACATCCCGAGCAGCACGACGATCGGCAGCATGGTGTTCATCGGGCCGGGAGTGAACTTCCTCAACGCGCTGCTCCCGATGCGCGTGCCGGTGGTCGGCGGCGCGACGATCGGCAACCACGTCATGATCGGCGGCGGCGTGACGATCGGCCCCGGGGTGAAGATCGGCGACAACGTCTTCATTGGGGCCGGCGCGAACGTGGTCCGGGACATTCCGGCCAATTCCCTCGCTTATGGAAATCCCGCGCGGGCGCAGCCCCTGCCGGAGAAGTTCGGCACGATGAACGACCCCAAGCAGATCTTCGGCGGCCTCGATCTCTGGGACCGCCGTCCGGCCGACGAGACGTGGCGCGACGAGGACTTTCCCGGCCGCGACGCGTGGCTCGCGGGGCAGCGCTAGGGAGGCGCGGTCGGATCGCACGGCACCGCGCGGCAGTTTGAGAAGCGACGGCGCTCCGTCGCGGGAGACATCGGGCGGACCAAAGCCGCCCGCCGCGGTCACGCAGGCGGTTGCGCTTCGGGGGCGCGTAGGGAAGACCGGTGTCCTCCCCGACCGGGACGGCTGGCGGGTTTGTGCTTTGGGACGAATGCTCGCCGTGGTGACCGAGTAGCTGCGGCCTTGGTCGCTGGGAAGCGCGGGGTCGGGTGTCGTCGGGGCAACGACGCGCGCAGGCTAAGGGGCGGATCCGCCAGCGGGGCGGGCGAAGACGATGCAGATCGGGGCGGGCACGTTGATCACACCCTTGGTCTGGTAGGTGAGACGTCCGGTCGCTGGGTCCACGCGATGGACTGAGACCGTGTTCGAGTCGGCACCGGCAGCGAGGAGCCAGCCTCCGCCCGGCGCGAGTGCGATGTTCCGCGGCAACGCGCCGCGGATGGGCTGGAGTTGGATGCGACGCAGGGTCGCGTTTCCGGAAGTGGCGCTCGCAGCGGTTGCCTTGGCTGGATCTGCCTTGGCGGGATCGGCGTTCGCCGGATCTGCGGAGAACACCGCCACGGTGTCGTGTCCACGGTTCGAGGTGTAGTACCAGCGGCCGCTGGGGTGCACCACGATCTCGGCGGCGGAGTTGAAGGCCTCGCCCGCCTGCTCCTCGGCGGTGAGCGCGGCCACGGTCGCCCCGCGCGTCGCTGCGCCCTTTGCGGCGTCCCACGCGAAGGTCGTGACCGAAAGCGTCAGTTCATTGAGCAGGTGAAACGCACGGCCGTCCGGCGCGAAGCGCAGATGCCGCGCGCCGCCGCCGGGGATGGAGGCGGCGAAGCCATGACGCACCAACTGGGCGGCCGCGGCGTCGACGCGGTAGATCACCACGCCATCGGCCCCGAGGTCGGGCACGAGCGCGAAGCGGCCGTCGGGCGAGAAGACGCACTGGTGCGGGTGCGGCGCGTCCTGCCGTTTCGGTACGATCCGGGAGGCCGCGTCATGCTCGATCACGCGCGCCGGCCCGAGTCGGCCTTCGGCGTCGAGCGGGTAAACCGCAATGGAGCCGCCGCCGTATTGCGCGGTGACGGCGAAGGTTCCCGACGGATGCACCGCGATGTGCGCGGCGGCACCATCACCGGAGGCGACGGCGTTGATCAGAGTCAGACTCCCATCGGGCTCGAGGCGGTAGCCCGCGGCACCGACCTTTCCGTCGAGCGAGGCCGTCGCGTACAGTCGATCTCCGCGCGGGTGGAGCGCGAGAAACCCCGCCGAGCCCACCTCTGCGGCCAGCGACGCGGCGGAGAGCTTGCCCGTGGTGGTGTCAAAGGCCGCGCGGTAGATGCCCTTTGCCCCTGGACCCCCGGTGCCGAAGTACACGGTCCGGCTTTCGGCGTGCATCCTCGCCACGGAAAGGAGCGACGCGGCCGCGAGCACCAGAGCACGCAGCACGGACGTGCGCGGAGCGCGGAGGAAGGCAGGCAGCCGTGCGCGATCACGCAAGCCGTGCGTCAGGAAGCCGGTCGATCGGTGGGTAGCCATGCTGCGATCCTAGCGATCCCCAGCGCGTGGGCAAGAGACGCGAACCATCGGCCGAAGGGAGCTGGCTTGGTCCTTGCCCTCGCTCGGGAGTGCGGAGGCGGCCGGCGGATCAGCGGCGGCGTGCGCGCGTGAGGAAACAACAAAGGACAAAGCCTGACCCTCTCTGGCGAGGGCGGCGACGCCGCTCGCGCCAACCTCCGATTCCGGGTCCGTCCCTCAAGCGCGGGCGAAGAGGGAGCGGACGGGCACGCCCTTGCCGTCGGAGGTGACGTAGAACGGCCGCGTCTCGACGTCGTACCCGTGGTCGGGCGGGATGCCGAGGGCGGCGTAGATCGTGGCGTGCAGGTCGGTGATCGTGACCGGGTCCTTGAGCGTGCGGCAGGGGCGCTCGTCGGCCGTGATGCCGTGCACGTGGCCGCGGCGCAGGCCGCCGCCGAAGAGCAGCACGCTGCCGGCGGCGGTGAAGTGGCGGTGCATGCCGTAGTGCTTCGGATCGGTGATCACCTCAGGGACGGGAACCTGGTCCTTCACGGCCTTCTCCGGCTTGCCCTCCATCATCATGTCGCGACTGAACTCGCTCGCGAGAACGATGAGCGTCCGGTCGAGCAGGCCGCGCTCGTCGAGATCGCGCACCAGCTGGGCGACGGGCGCGTCGATCATGCGTTTCATGCCGACGAGGCGGGAGTGACCGTTCTCGTGGGTGTCCCAGTTGAGGAACGGAATGTACTCGGTCGTGACCTCGATGAACCGCGCCCCGACCTCGCAGAGTCGACGGGCGAGCAGGCAGCCGAGACCGAAGCGGCCGACCATGCCCTCCTCGTAGCGTCCGCCGAAGCGATCGAGCGGTGCGTCGAAGCGCTGGCCCGGCTGGTAACCCGGGAAGTACCGTCGCGTGCTTTCGAGCGGCTCGAGCGACAAGTCGAAGGCCCGGCTGGCGGGGGAGCTGAGCAGGCGGTGGGCATTGTCCATTGCGCGCAGGAGCGACTCCTTCTGGAAGTCGCTGCCTTCTTGTCCGATCGGGCTGGTCTCCAGCAACCGGCGGTAGAACTTGTTCCGATCGGCGAAGCGATCCGGGCCCATGCCGGCGGGCGGGCGCACCGCGTCGGCGGCCTGTTCGGGGAAGGGCACGTTAAACGGGCCGTACTCGCTGCCGAGGAAGCCGGCGGTGGTGAAGGCCTTCAGCTCCTCGCCCTCGCCGAGGTCGAAGCGCTGGCCGATATTGATGAACGCCGGCACGGCGGGATCCATCGGCCCGAGGGTGCGGGCGATCCACGCGCCGAGGTGCGGCGCCGCCACCGTCTGCGGCGGCACGTAGCCGGTGTGCCAATTGTATTGGTGGCGTGAATGCAGAATGAAGCCGAGGTCGGCCGCCTGCATCCCGCGCAACAGCGTGCCGCGGTCCATCACGGAGGCGATTTGCTCGAGGCCCTCGGAAAAACGCACTCCGTCCACGGCGGTCGGGATCGACGGAAACGTGCTCAGCACCGTGTTCGGGTCCAGACCCGTGGAGTAGGGCGTGAAGCGC
>CAZEJZ010000034.1:0-13474 GCA_964512415.1 uncultured Opitutaceae bacterium | reverse complement strand
GCCGGTGAAGCGGCTCTACGCCGCGGCGGTCGGCACGCCGGCCGGCCTGCACTTTGCGTACGACCTGGATCACGGCGCCTTGCTGCGCGTCTGGCGCGGCGGCTTCATCGATGCCGCGGAAATGTGGTTCGAGCGCGGCGACTCCCAACTGGCCAAGCCCCTCGGGTGCACGCTGGACCTTCCCGGGAAAGCGGGCGTCGCCCTGCTCGAGACCCCGTCGTCGGACGGCTGGCCCGAGTCGCCGGGCGACCTGTACGCGTCCGAGGGCTACCGCCTCGAGAGCGATGGCACGCCGGTCTTCCTCGCGCGGCTGGACGCACTCCGGCTCGCGGAACGCGTGGCGCCGGCGCCGGAGGGCGTTGGCCTGACCCGGTCGGTCACCGTGGAGGGGCGGCCGTCGAGCTGGGCGGCGTTTGTACTGGTTGCGGAGGCGGACGTGATCACGCCGGCGCCGGGGGGCTGGGTGATCGGCGATCGAGGCTACTATGTGGATTGGCCGGACGGATCCCCGCACCACGCCGTCGTGGTGAGCGCGCGGGGACGGCAGCGTCTGGTGGTTCCGGTCGGCGGGAAGAACCCGAGCGCGCCGGTGTCGTACACCCTGGTTTGGTAATGCTTACGATGACCCCCATGGCTTCCTTTTCTTTCCTGCGGCGGGTGATCCCGACTCTCGCGTGGAGTCGTCCGCGGCCGCGATCGGGGTGGTCCCTCGCGGGCCTGCTCGCCGGCCTCGCGGTGGCGGGCCCGCTCGGCGCGCAGAACCCCAGCGCGATCGAGCGTTTTCTGGAGCCCTCGGCCGAGCGCGTGGAGCGCGAGTCGCGCTCGTGGCGGCGGGTCCCCCTGCCGGTGCCGGACGGGATCGTGCTGGAGGTGAGCGGCATCCTGCCCATGGCGGGCGAGCGCTTGTTGGTGTGCACTCGCCGCGGGGAAATCTGGTGGGTGGACGGCGCATATGAGCCGGAGCCCCGGCCCCGCTTCCGCCGGTTCGCCGAAGGCCTGCATGAACCGCTTGGCATCGCGGCCGCCCCGGGGGGCGGCGTGTACGTGGCGCAGCGGCAGGAAGTGACGCTGATCGAGGACCAGGATGGCGACGGCCGGGCGGACTCGTTCCGCACGGTCTTCAAGTTCCCGATTTCCGGCAGCTACCACGAATATGCCTTCGGCCCGGTGGTGGCGCCGGACGGAACCCTGCGCGTCACGTTGAACGTCGCGTTCGGCGGGGCCACGCAGAGCCCGGTGCCGTGGCGGGGCTGGATGCTGGAGATCACCCCGGACGGGCGGATGACCCCGATCGCGGCCGGGTTGCGCTCGCCGGCGGACCTCTTCCGCACCTCGAAGGGCTTGTGGATCTTTTCCGAGAACCAAGGGGAATGGGTCGGTTCGGGTCGCATCACGGAAGTGCAGCCGGGCGACTTCGTCGGTCATCCGGCCGGGCTGGCGTGGGCCCACCTGCCTGGCTCGCCGGTGAAGCTCCGGCCCAGCGAGGTCGTGGCGGCCGGGGAGCCCATGCACACATGGGTGAAGAAGATGCCGGGGTTGAAGCCGCCGACCGTCTGGCTGCCGCACACCGTATTCGGGATTTCCAGCGCGGGGATCTTCGAGGACGTGAGTGCGGGCGCGTTCGGCCCGTATGCCGGACACCTGTTCGTCGGCGACCAAGGCCAGAGCAAGATCCTGCGCATCACGCTCGAGCAGGTGCGCGGCGTGTGGCAGGGCGCGGCCTACGCGTTTCGGGAGGGGTTCGAATCGGGCGTCCTGCGGCTTCGGCAGGGGGAGCGCGGGTACGTGTTTGCGGGCGAGACCGCGCGCGGCTGGGGATCGGTGGGGCCGAAACCTTATGGCTTGGAACGGCTCGAATGGACCGGGCATCTGCCCTTTGACGTGCAGGAGGTGACGGCGCAGCCCGATGGATTCCGGATTCGTTTCACCCAGCCGGTGGATCGAGAGACCGCGGCCCAGACAACCAGCTACAGCATCGGTGGCTTCACCTACAAGTACCACGGCGCCTACGGCAGTGCGCCCATCGATCGGATGGCCTGCCCGGTCCAGCGAGTGGAGGTGGCCGCGGATGGTCTCTCGGTGCGGATCGCGGCACTCTGCCTGCGCGAGGGGTACATCCACGAACTCAAGCTCCCGGGAATCCGCTCGGCGAAGGGCGGCGAGCCGATCCTGCATCCGACCCTCTACTATACCCTCAATCGCCTTCCCGAAGGCCCCCGCCTCCTTCCGGTCGACCCGAAGGAGCCGGAGTGGTGCGTCGCGGCGGTGCCGGCGAAGGCCAATGCCCCGAGCCCGAAGCGCCCGACCCGACCCGGCCCGGGCTGGAAGGTCTGGGAAGGCGATCGGCAGATCCTCTTGAGCACCCGGCCCGGGTTGAAGTTTGACCACGAACGGCTGACGGCGAAGGCCGGCGATAAGGTGCTGCTCGTCTTCCGCAACGACGACGACATGCTGCACAACTTCGTGCTCTGCGCTCCGGGACGCGGCAACGCGGTCGGAGAGGCGGCGCTCCGGCTCGGCGTCGACGCGGCCGAGCGCAGCTACGTGCCGACCACGGACGATGTCATCGTGCACACCGCGGTCCTGGAGCCAGGTGCGACCGACCGCATCTTCTTCGAGGCCCCGCAGCAGCCCGGCGATTATGAGTACCTGTGCAGCTTCCCGGGGCATGCGGCGCTCATGCGCGGCATCCTGCGCGTCGTGCCGCGGGACTGACGGCGCGAATCGGCGGGCGCTTGATTGCTATATAATTGATAATCAATGATATAAATACTATACGCGGTCGTTGAGCGACTGGCTGGTGAGCGGTGATGGGGCGTGCCCCGCCCCTTCCGCGCGGGTGGAGGGCGTCCCTTGCCCGGCGGCGAGCGGGATTTGTGTAACTTTTCTCTCGAGTCGGGGTAGAAAGGGTATGCGCATCTTTACGCCCTTGCTGAAGTTTGATTGCGTGAACTGGGTGCCGATAGGCAGGTAACCCGGTAGGGTTTTCACCTGACGTTGCCTTTGGTTTCCTTCGCTCCACGTTCTCCCCTTTTCTCCGTCTGTCCGCCTGCCCTCCTTTTCTTCCATGGCCTCCTCTTCCTCCCAGCCTGCCGCTCCGCGGGCGTCGACCTCGGCATCGCGCCGGCGCACCCTGTGGATCATTCTCGGATGCGTCGTTCTCCTTGGCGGCCTTGGCAGCGCCGTGGCGGTCAAGCGTTCCTCCCAAGGGAAAGTGACGGCGGTCACGACCGAGAAGGCGATCGTGAAGACGATCACCCAAGTCGTGTCGGATACCGGCAAGATCCAGCCCGAGGTTGAGGTGAAGATCTCGCCGGAGGTCGCCGGTGAAATCGTGGAATTGCCCTTCCGGGAAGGCGCCACGGTGCGCCGCGGGGAGCTGCTGATGAAGATCAAGCCCGACGCCTATCAGGCGCAGGTGGAGCAGCGGGAGGCGGACCTCGCGGCCGCGCGGGCGGCTGAGGTGCAGGGTCGGTCCCAGTTGCTGAAGGCGCGCGAGGACTTCGCGCGCATGAACGATCTCTACGAAAAGAAGCTCGCGTCGGATTCCGATTTCACCGCCTCCAAGACGTCGGCCGAGGTGGCTCAGGCCAACCATGAGAGCTCCCTCGCGCAGATTCGCCGGGCCGAGGGCCAGCTCAAGCAGGCCCGCGACCAGCTGGAGAAGACCGTCATCTACGCCCCGATCGATGGCTCGATCAGCTCCCTCGCGAGCGAGAAGGGCGAACGCGTCGTCGCCACCGGCCAGTTCGCCGGCACCGAGGTCATGCGCGTGGCCGACCTCAGCAGCATGGAGGTCCGCGTGAACGTGAACGAGAACGACGTCGTCAACGTGAAGGTCGGCGACCGCGCCCGCATCTCGATCGACGCCTACCCGAACCGCCGCTTCACCGGCGAGGTCAAGGAGATCGCGTCCTCCGCCCGGACCTTGGCCGCTAATTCCCAGGAGGAGGTGACGAACTTCCTCGTGAAGATTCGCATCACCGACCGCGACGTCCCGCTGCGGCCCGGCATGAGCGCGAACGCGGACATCGAGACGAAGACGGTGGCCAACGTCGTCGCCGTCCCGATCCAGTCCGTCACCGTGCGTTCCCGCGACGGCTCGAAGACGATGGAGCAGCTGGCGAAGGAACGAGACCGCAAGGCGAATGAGACGAAGGGAGAGGGAGCGGCCACGGCGGTGAACGAGCGGGAGCAGCGCGAGCGCGAGCGGGCGGACCGCGAGGCGCTGCAGCGCGTGGTCTTCGTGCGCGACGGCGACAAGGTGCGCCAGGTCGCGGTCGAGACCGGTATCGCGGACACCTCGCACATGGAGGTGACCCGCGGCATCAAGGAAGGCGACGAGGTCGTCAGCGGGAGCTTCAGCGTGATCACGCGCACCCTCAAGGACGGCAGCGCGATCCGCATCGAGCAGCCGAAGAAAGAGGAGGCGCGTTAAGTGCGCTCGCGTCGGACACCCGGCCCGCTCGTCATCGCGATCGAGGGGGTCACCAAGCTCTACCGCATGGGCGAGGAGACGATCCACGCCCTGCGCGGGGTCACGCTCTCCATCCGCCGCAACGAGTACCTCGCGATCATGGGCCCCTCGGGCAGCGGCAAGTCCACGCTGATGAACATGCTGGGCTGCCTCGATACGCCCACGGCGGGCCGCTACGAGTTCACGGGAAAGAGCGTCGCGACGATGACCGACGACGAGCTGGCGGAGATCCGCAACCGGGAGATCGGCTTCGTCTTCCAGACGTTCAACCTCCTTCCGCGCTCGGACGCCCTCCGGAACGTCGAGTTGCCGCTGATCTACGCCGGCCTTGGCCGCCGCGAGCGGCTCGACCGCGCGCGGCAGGCGCTGGAGGCGGTCGGTCTCGGCGAGCGCATGTACCACAAGCCGAACGAGCTCTCCGGTGGCCAGCGGCAGCGCGTCGCCATCGCCCGCGCGCTGGTCACGCGGCCGTCGATCATCCTCGCCGACGAGCCGACGGGCAATCTCGACTCCCGCACCGGCGTGGAGATCATGGCGCTGTTCGAACAACTCTACGAGCAGGGCAACACCATCATCGTCGTGACGCACGAGGAGGACATCGCCCGGCACGCCCGCCGGATCGTCCGCCTGCGTGACGGCCTGATCGAAAGCGACGCCGAGGCATGAGCCGCCTGCTGCTCGAGATTTCCGAGTCCTTCCGGATCGCCTCCGCGCAGATCCGGGCGAACAAGCTGCGCTCGGCGCTGACCGCCCTGGGAGTCATCATCGGGATCGTGGCGGTGTCGCTGATGGGCACGGCGATCAAGGGCATCGACGCGGGTGTCGACCGCAGCCTCTCGGGGTTCGGCGACGACCTGCTCTACGTCACGAAGTGGCCTTGGAGTGACGAACGGGAGTGGTGGCGTTACCGCAACCGCAAGCCGATCAAGATCGAGTACGGTCAGAAGATCAACGAATGGATCGCGGAGCACCCGGGCAGCGCGCTCAAGCGCGCCATCCCGGCCGCCGAGCGCTTCAGCTCCGTCATCCGCGGCGAGTACCGCGTGAACATGATCTACACGCTTGGGACGACCGAGGATTATGCGCGGGCGATCCGGTCGGAGATGACGCAGGGGCGCTTCTTCAGCGATCTTGAGGCGGAGGCGGGTCGCAACGTCTGCGTGATTGGGTACGACATTGCCGACGCACTCTTCCCGAACGAGCCGGCGGTGGGTCGCACCGTCCGCATCGGCGGGCAGAGCTTCGAGGTGGTCGGGGTCGCGTCGCGGCAGGGAAGTTTCCTCGGCCTGTGGAGCTGGGACTCGATGGTCGTGCTGCCGCTGAACGCATTCCGCCGCTACTTCTCGTCCGGCGACGATGGCAGCCAGCTGCGGGTGCAGGTCGATCCGCTGCGGATGGCCGAGGCCAAGGACGAGCTCCGCGGCCTGATGCGGCGCGTGCGCCAGCTCGGGCCGGAGGCCAATGACGATTTTGAGATCAACGAGCAGGGGGCGATCCGCGAGCAGCTTGACCCGATCAAGAACGGCATCGCGCTGGCCGGGTTCTTCATCACCGGCCTCGCGCTGTTCGTCGGCGCGATCGGCATCATGAACATCACGTACGTGAGCGTGAAGGAGCGCACGCGGGAGATCGGGACGCGCAAGGCGCTCGGGGCCCGGCGCCGCACCATCCTGCTGCAGTTCCTCATCGAGGCGGTCAGCATCTGCCTCGTCGGCGGCATCGCCGGTCTGGCCCTGGCCGCCGGCCTCGCGGCGCTGATCGCGGCGGCGGCCCCCGCCTTTCCCCTCGTCTTCTCCACCGGCCTCGTGGTCGTGGGGCTGATCATCTCCGTGCTGACGGGCGTCTTCAGCGGCTTCGCCCCCGCGTGGCAGGCCAGCAAGCTCGATCCGGTCGTGGCGCTGCGTTACGAGTAGCCCCGGCGCCCCCTCATGCAACTCTCCGAGATCCTCAAGCTGGCCGGCGGGGCCCTCGCCGCGAACAAGCTCCGCTCCGGGCTCACCATGCTCGGCATCGCCGTCGGGGTGTTCTCCGTCATCGGCGTCATGACGGTCATCTCCGGACTCCGCTCCAACATCGAGCAGGGCCTCAACGTCCTCGGGGCGAATTCGTTCCAACTGACCCGTACGCCGCCGATCAACTTCAGCGACCCGCGGCAGCGCTTCGCCAACCGGCGGAACATTGACTACACGATGGCGACGCGGCTGCGGGACCTCCTCGGCGACTCCGCGACCGTCAGCCTGCAGATCCGGCGCCAGGGGCGGGTCGTCACCTACCTCGACCGCCGCACCAATCCGAACGTGCTGCTCGGCGGCGGCGACGAACACTTCGTCACCAGCCGCAACTTCGACATCGCCGGGGGCCGCAACCTCGGCCGGGAGGACGTCGAATTCGGCCGACCAGTCGTCGTGCTCGGCGCGGACGTCTCGAACCGCATCTTCGTCAACGAGGAGCCGGTCGGGAAGCTCGTCCGGATCGACGGGCAGAACTACACGGTGATCGGGGTGCTGGCGGCGAAGGGTTCGTCGTTCGGGCAGAGCCAGGACAACGTGGCGATCATCCCGATCACCCGTTTCCTCCAGGTCTACGGCAACGCCGGGCGGTCGATCTCGATCAATGTCCAGGCTCCGAGCCAGGAACTGCTGCCGGCGGTGCAGGACCGCGCGATCGGCACGATGCGGCTCGTCCGTGGGCTCGACCCGGAGGACCCCAACGACTTCGAGGTGTTTTCCAACGATTCGCTGATCGAGGCGTTCAACAGCATCGCCGGGGTCGTGGCGGTCGGCGCCTTCGTGATCAGCGCGATCGCCCTCCTCGCCTCCGGCGTCGGGGTCATGAACATCATGCTGGTGAGCGTGACGGAGCGGACGAAGGAGATCGGCATCCGCAAGAGCATCGGGGCGAAGAAGCGCAACATCCTCTCCCAGTTCCTCATCGAGGCGGTGACGCTGTCGCTGGCCGGCGGGCTGGCGGGCGTGGGCTTCGGGATCATCGCGGGCAACGGCGTCGCCCTCGTGCTCAGCGCCGAGATGATCTTCCCGTGGGCGTGGGCGCTGGCCGGCCTGCTCGTCTGCGGCGGGATCGGCGTCACATTCGGGATGTATCCGGCCTGGAAGGCCGCCAACCTCGACCCGATCGAGGCGCTGCGCTACGAGTGAGTCCCGGGTGCGCGCGCTGCGGGCCGTGGCGCCGGTTGCGGCGCCCGGCGCCGCAGGCTAACCGCGGCGGATCTCCGAGCCGTGGAACCGGATCTGGACGCGGTAGACCTTTTTCACGCGGCAGGTGATCGCGCCCGTGGAAAGATCGATGCGCTCGGGGACCTCGATGCGGTGCAGGTCGACCACCGCGTGGTAACCGCGCTCGCTGAAGACGTCGATGAGCATGGCCAGCGCGAGGGGATCATCGAAGACGGGATCCTCGGAATTGACCGAGGCGACGCCCGAGATCGCGTGGCGGAGCACGATCGGCATGATCTTCCGCTCGATGTACTGCACCACCCGGTCAAACAGCGCCGTGTGTTCCAGCGCATAGCCGTCGAGCCGCTTCACCAGCTCCTGCCGCGCGTGGACGATGATCTGGCTGGCCAGGGGCAGGAAGCGGAGGCGCTCGTGCGTTCCCGGGTCGAGCTCCAGTGAGCTCTGGTACTGAAGTTCGTTCAGGATGTTCTGCTCCACCTCGTCGATCGCGCCCTGCGCGTTGATGAAGTGGTAGTGGTAGACCTCCTTGAGCGATTGCAGCGCCTCCCACGTCTGCTCCTTGAAGACCCGGTAACGGCGGCGCGCGAGCGTCTCGTCGTAGTCGGTGCTGCGCTCCTCCATCAGCTCGCCCACGCCGGTGCGGCGCACCTCGTCGTTGTGCGCCTTCACCTCGCGGCCGCGGTGGAGCTGGCGCTCGACGGAGGTCTTCTCGTCGACGAACAACACCATGATGTGGATCGTCGGCTCGCGGAAGTGAATCGCGTGGGGCGTACCGTGAAACTCGCGGCGCAGCGCCTGGATCCGCTGCACGAGGAGCTTCAGGCACTCCACCTGCACCTTGGTGCGCGGAAAGCCGTCGAGGATCACGCCGTCGCGGTACTCTTCCTCGAGCAGGCGGCGGAGGAGCAGCCGGACCACCTCGCGGTCGCCGACCATGCCGCCGGCGTCCTTGATCCGCTTCGCCTCAGGCGAGTCGAGCAGGGCGCTGATCACCACCGGCTGGCACGTCAGGCCGCGGGCCTTGAGGATGAAGTCGGTGTTCGTTCCCTTGCCCGCGCCGGGCGCGCCGCCGAGCAGGATGAACTCCTTCGGGAAGCGCAGGAATTCGCGGCTGACCTCAGCCTCGAGATCGGACCACGCCGCGTTGAAGATCAGCTGGGCGTCCTTGATCTCAAGGTCCTGAAGCTTCGGCGGAGCGCCCGCCGCGGGTGGGGCGGGCGTCTTGGCGGGGAGTGAGTCCATGGGGGGGAAGGCTGACACTAGGGGTGATTTTGGTGCCGGAGGCGACACCAGAGTGGACACCGCATCGCGGCTCACATCTTGCGCCGCAGGACCTGGGGCGCGGCCTCAAGCTGTCCGCGGGTGACGCCGAGTTGGTTGATCAACCGCAGTTCGCGCCAGAGATCCGCGCCCGAGATTTCCCCGCGGAGCAGCTGCTGGTACCGCGTGAGGGTCTGGCGGACCTCGTCGGCGGACTCGTGCAGGAACTCCACGCGGAACGAGCGCGCACCGAGGGCGACGAAGCGCGACGCGAACTCGGCACCGGTCTGGGCCCGGTTGTTGTACACGGTGTTCCGGCAGCCGGCGTCGGCGCGCAGGGGCAGCTCCGCGCCCACCCGGTCCTTCAGCACGACGCGGTGCGTGTCGCACGGGCGCCCGCAGTCGCGGTAGTCCTTGCCGATCGAGAGGAAGGCGCAGAACACGCAGTGCTCCATGTGGAAGAGCGGCATGTGCTGGTGGAGCGTGAGGTCGAACCACGCCGCCGGCGCCGCCTGCAGCAGCGCCTCGAGCTGCGCGACGTTCAGGTCGTAGCTGGCGGTGACGCGCTCAAGGCCGTGGTCCCGGATCCAGAGCTCCGCGCTGAGCGGGTTGGCGATGTTGAGCGAGAAGTCACCGCGGCGGCGGTCGCCGGCGAAGAAGGCCGCGTGATCGTAGTTGCGGACCAGATACCCGTCGGCGTCGCATGAGCGGACCTGGCGGAGGATCCACTCCTCGCCCGGCTTGAACACCCGGGGCGGGGCGACCCAGAGGCTGCTGCCCGGGGTGCCGGCCGCGCCCTGCAGCGCGCGGAAGCGGGTCACGGCGTCGCGATAGTGCTTCGGGTTCTCGAACTCGCAGTAGAGCGTGCGCACGCCCGCCGCCCACGCGGGCTCGATCTGGGCCAGGTCGCGGACGGTCGCGATCAGCTCCGGCTCGGCGGGTGTCGGCGCAGCGGTGCCGCCGGCCGAGGCGGTCCCAAGCTCGACCCCGGAGTCCGCTGACTCGGTGGGACGGGATGAAGTCGGGTGACCCGGAGCGCCTCCGGACGGCGCGCCGGCCTCGGGCGTGAGCCGCGGGGGCTCCGCCCGCAGCGTCCAGCGCCGCGGGGCGGCGCGCTGGCGTTCGAGCTCGGCGACGGCTTCGCGGCGGAGGCGGTTCAATTCGCTCACCGGCAGGATCACCGTACCCTCGAGGTGGTTGATGAGGTCGCCGAGGTGGAAGGGCGTGCCGCCGAGGCGTCCGAGCTGGGCGCGGAGGCGCTCGGTGTCGAGAGGCTGCTGCGCGGCGGCGGCGAGGGGGACGGCTGAGTCGACCTGCGCCGTGTGGCCCTCGCCGTCGTCCAGCAGCAGCGTGAGCGGCGTGCCGGTGTGTCCGTGGACTTCCGCGCGGACGGCGCGGGTGTGGCGGATCTTCTCGCCCTCGAAGGTGGTTCGCACCTCGCGCTCGAGCGCGGGGTCGCTGGTCTTCCAGACCTTGTTCCCCGGCTGCACGCGGCGGAAGTCGACGTCGCCCTGGCCGAAGCGGAGCACGGTGTCGGCGCCGCGGGAAATGACGTGATACACGCGGCCGCCCTCCTCGCGCTGCTCGGGGTTGCCGGCGTCGAAGACCACGCCGTCGCCGGGCTTGAGCGGCGCCTGGAGGCGGAGGATAACCTCGTCGCCGGCCACGCGGAGCACCTCGCCGAGGAAAACGCCGCGCTTCGTGCCGAAGCGTCCATGGGCGAGGTGCTGGTTGTCGATCCCGCGGAACCAGCCGGTGTACAGGCCGCGGGAGAACGACATCTCCAGCTCGTAGCGCTCGGCCGCCGGCGCGGGCGGCGCGGCGGAGCCGGCCGTGAGCGCGGCCATGGCCCGGTCGAGCGCCTGCCGGTACACACGGGTGATGCTGGCGACGTACTCGGGACTCTTCAGCCGGCCTTCGATCTTCAGCGACGCCACGCCGGCGCGCACGAGGTCGGGGAGCACCTCGAGTCCGGCGAGGTCCTGCGGACTCAGCAAGTAGCGGCGATCACCGAGATCCACCTTCTGCCCGTCCGCGTAAAGATCGTAGGGGAGGCGGCAGGCCTGCGCGCATTCGCCACGATTCGCGGAGCGGCCGCCAAGCGCTTCGCTGGTGAGGCATTGGCCGGAGTACGCGACGCAGAGCGCGCCGTGCACGAAGACCTCAAGCGGCAGAGGCGGGCCACCGGCCTCGGCCTGCGCCTGCTGGATCCGCTCGATCTCGGCGATCGAGTTTTCGCGGGCGAGCACGACCAGCTCGGCGCCGAGGGAGCGCGCGAAGCGCACGCCGGCGGCGCTGGTCACGGTCATCTGCGTGGACCCGTGGATCGGGAAGTCGGGCGAGAGCTGGCGGATCAGGCGGCAGATCCCGGTGTCCTGCACGATCGCGGCGTCGACCCCGGCGCGGATGATGCCGCGCAGGTAATCAGCGGCGTCGGGCAGCTCCGGGGTGAAGACGAGGGTGTTGAACGTGACGTAGCCGCGGACCCCGCGCCGGTGAAGAAATTCCATCAGCGCCGGCAGGTCGGCCTGGGTGAAGTTCTTCGCCCGCATGCGCGCGTTGAAGCGTTCGAGGCCGAAGTAGATCGCATCGGCGCCGTTCTCCACCGCGGCCCGCGCGCACTCCCAGTCGCCCGCGGGCGCGAGCAGTTCCGGACGCGTCACCCGGCGGGGGGGGGCGGCGGCGGCAACGGGCAGCGGAGCGGAGGAGACGGCGGACATCAGTCGGGAAGGGAAAGAGGACAGGTACGCGGTGTCGTGAATCCAGCAACCGGAAAGCGCCGGCGCGGTCGGATCCGCAGCCATGCGCACGACGCGTCAGCGGTGGCGCCCGTGGCGGAAGATGTCCCAGACCACGTAGAGACCGAGCACGGCGGACAGGAGGTAGCCGATCATGCCGAGGGCGGAGTACCCGAAGAGGTAGGGCGGGTTGCGCGTGGTGATGATGAGGGACGAGCCGACGATGAGGGCCGCGATGATCACGCCGAGGGCGATGCGGTTGGCGGCGGCCTTGAGCGCGTCGTCGAGGTCCTCGAGACCTTGGTGCTGGAAGCGGATCGTCAGGTCATCGCGCTCGAGGCGCCGGGCGATCCGGCGCATTTCGCCGGGCAGCTCCTTGAGCCCGGTGAAGCTGGAGCGCAGCACGTCGCGCACGTCGCGCCAGAGCACGCCCGGGCGGACGCGGCTGCGCTGGACCTCCTGGAGGACCGGGCGGGCGTGGGCGCGGAGGTCGAACGCCGGGTCGAGCCGGCGTCCGACCTCCTCAATGCACAGGATGGCCTTCGCCATGAGCGAGTAGTCCTGGGAGATGTTGATGCCGTTGCGTCCGAAGATGTGGAGCAGCTTGAGCAGAGCGCGGCCGCTGTGTTCGCGGCCGAGCGGGATGTTGAAGTCCTCGCGGAGGGCGAGTGTGACGTCGCGTTCCATCGCGCGCAGGTCCACGCCGCCGCCGGGGGCGCCGAGTTCGGCGGCGATCTCGACGATGCGCTCGGCGTCCTGCTCGACCGCGGCGAGGAGCAGTTCGGCGAGCGCGAGGCGGAGCCGGCGGGTGAGATTGCCCGCGAGTCCCCAGTCGAGCAGGCAGAGCCGCCCGTCGGGCATGATCAGCACGTTGCCGCCGTGCGGGTCCGCGTGGAAGAAGCCGGCGATCAGGACCTGGTGCAGGAGGGACGCGGCGCCGTGGGCGGCGATCCGGCGGTTGAACTCGGGATCGGGCGCGAGGTCGTCAAGGGACCGACCGTTGATGCGTTCCGAGACCAGCACCCGTTCCGAGCTGAACTCCTCGAAGACCACGGGGGAGAACACGCGGTCCGGGTGTGGATTGATGGTGTTGAAGTACTGCTGGTTCCGAGCCTCGTTCTGGAAGTCGAGCTCGCGGAGGATCCCCGCGCGCAGCTCGGCGACGACGCCGGGCAGGTTGAACGGGGCGAGGCGCTCCACGCGCTGGTGGATCTGCCCCGCGAGCCAGGCGATCAGCTCGAAGTCGGCCAGCACCTTCTTCTCAAGGCCGGGCTTCTGGATCTTCACCGCGACCTCGCGTCCGTCGTGCAGGCGCGCGAAGTACACCTGGGCGAGCGAGGCGGTGGCGGCGGGCGTCTCGTTGAAGGTGGCGAACACCTCACCCGGCTCGCGGCCCAGCGCCTCGACGAGGACGGGGCGGATCTCGGAGAAGGGCAGAGGCTGGACCGCATTCTGGAGCTTGCGCAGCTCGAGGATCAGCGGCGCCGGCAGCAGGTCGGGGCGCATGCTCAGGAGCTGCCCGGCCTTGACGAACGTGGGCCCGAGCTCCTCGGCCGCGAGCCGCACGCGCTCGTGGATCGTCCGCGCCGGGGCGTGCTGGGGCACGAACCGCGACCAGATCGCCGCGGGAAGCTCGATCTGGTTGAGCAGATCGGCGAAGCCGTGGCGCGCGAGGACGGTGAAGATTTCCTTGGCGCGGACGGCGTTGCCCAGCAGGTCGAAGGGCTTCACGGCTCGCTCGACCGCGAGGGCGGCGGGGTCGCTTTGGCCTCCAGCACCCGCACGCGTTCCTCCAGCGCGGCGAG